>JAZRRI010000022.1:0-30876 GCA_045650605.1 Bacteroidaceae bacterium
GTCGTGCCAAGACCTACGAGGCAATCGTCAAGGGCGACAATCTGCCCAAGCCGGGTATCCCCGAGGCAATGAATGTGCTTCTGCACGAGTTGCGCGGTCTGGCCTTGTCGGTAAAATTAGAGTAAGGAAGCAGGTAATATATAGATAAGTATAAAGAAAAGTATGGCAATCAATAGAGATAATAAGGCCAACAGCGGATATAACCACATCTCGATCAGCCTCGCCTCCCCCGAGGAGATCATGGCGCAGGCGAGCGGTGAGGTGCTGAAGCCCGAGACGATCAACTATCGTACCTACAAGCCCGAGCGCGACGGTCTGTTCTGCGAGCGCATCTTCGGTCCTGTGAAGGACTATGAGTGCCATTGCGGTAAGTACAAGCGTATCCGTTATAAGGGTATCGTCTGCGACCGTTGCGGTGTGGAGGTAACAGAGAAGAAGGTTCGCCGCGAGCGTATGGGCCACATCTCACTCGTTGTGCCCGTAGTTCACATCTGGTACTTCCGTTCGCTCCCCTCAAAGATCGGTTACCTGCTGGGTATCCCGACCAAGAAGTTGGAGTCAATTATCTACTATGAGCGTTACGTCGTTCTCAACGCAGGTGCCGCTGCCGAGCAGGGTATCGAGCGTCTGCAGACCTTGGCCGAGAAGGAGTATTTGGACGTGCTGGCAGCTCTGCCCGCAGGCAACCAGGCTCTCTCGGACGACGATCCCAATAAGTTCGTTGCCAAGATGGGTGGCGAGGCTATCTACGAGCTGTTGCAGAAGGTCGATCTCGACTCTATGTCATACGCTCTGCGCGACAAGGCTTCGAAGGAGACTTCGCAGCAGCGTAAGAGCGAGGCCCTGAAGCAGTTGAACGTCATCGAGTCGTTCCGCGCTTCGGGTGGTCAGAACAAGCCCGAGTGGATGGTTCTGAACGTGATTCCCGTCATTCCCCCCGAGTTGCGTCCCCTGGTGCCGCTGGATGGTGGCCGCTTCGCAACCTCGGATTTGAACGACCTGTATCGCCGCGTAAATATCCGTAACAACCGCCTCAAGCGCCTGATCGAGATCAAGGCACCCGAGGTTATCTTGCGTAACGAGAAGCGTATGTTGCAGGAGGCTGTCGATTCACTCTTCGACAACTCACGCAAGGCAAGCGCGCTCAAGTCCGATGCCAACCGTCCTCTCAAGTCTCTCTCTGACAGCTTGAAGGGTAAGCAGGGTCGCTTCCGTCAGAACCTTCTGGGTAAGCGTGTCGACTATTCTGCACGTTCGGTTATCGTCGTTGGTCCCGAGTTGAAGATGGGTGAGTGCGGTATTCCAAAGTTGATGGCTGCCGAGCTCTACAAACCATTCATCATCCGCAAGCTCATTGAGCGCGGTATCGTAAAGACCGTGAAGTCTGCGAAGAAGATTGTTGACCGTCGCGAGCCAATCATCTGGGATATCCTTGAGCATGTAATGAAGGGTCACCCCGTATTGCTCAACCGTGCGCCGACACTTCACCGTCTCGGTATCCAGGCATTCCAGCCAAAGATGATTGAGGGTAAGGCAATCCAGTTGCACCCGCTTGCATGTACTGCGTTCAACGCCGACTTCGACGGTGACCAGATGGCTGTTCACTTGCCACTGAGCAACGAGGCTGTACTTGAGGCGCAGATGCTCATGCTCCAGTCTCACAACATTCTGAACCCTTCAAACGGTGCACCTATCGCTGTGCCTTCACAGGATATGGTACTCGGTTTGTACTACATAACAAAGCTGCGTGAAGGCGCCAAAGGCTCGGGCATGACATTCTACGGTCCCGAGGAGGCACTCATCGCCTACAACCAGGGCCGTGTTGCAATCCATGCACCGGTAAAGGTTATGGTTGAGGATATCGATGAGAACGGCGACTACATCCAGGTATTGCGCGAGACATCTGTCGGCCGAATCATCGTCAACCAGATTGTTCCACGCGAGATGGGTTATATCAACCAGATTATCTCAAAGAAGTCACTGCGTGACATCATCACCGAGGTTATCAAGCGCGTCGGTGTTGCACGCTCGGCCGAATTCCTCGATGGTATCAAGAACCTTGGTTACCAGATGGCCTTCCAGGGCGGTCTGTCATTCAACCTCGACGATGTCATCATTCCAAAGGAGAAAGAGGAACTCGTACGCAAGGGTAACGAGAAGGTTGAGGAGATTCTCGCAGAGTATAACCTCGGTCTTATCACCGACAAGGAGCGTTATAACAAGGTTGTCGACGAGTGGACACACGTAAATGCCGACTTGGCAAATGTGTTGATGAAGACTATCTCGACCGACGACCAGGGCTTCAACTCGGTATACATGATGCTCGATTCAGGTGCCCGTGGTTCTAAGGACCAGATTCGTCAGCTCTCCGGTATGCGTGGTCTTATGGCCAAGCCGCAGAAGGCCGGTTCAGAGGGTGCACAGATTATCGAGAACCCGATTCTTTCTAACTTTAAGGAGGGTCTTTCGGTACTCGAGTACTTTATCTCTTCTCACGGTGCGCGTAAGGGTCTTGCCGATACCGCTTTGAAGACAGCCGATGCCGGTTACCTCACACGTCGTCTTGTAGACGTTTCGCATGACGTAATCATCAACGAGGAGGATTGCGGTACATTGCGTGGTCTTGTCTGCACAGCACTCAAGAACGGTGACGAGGTTGTTGCTACTCTTGGCGAGCGCATCATGGGACGCGTTTCGGTACACGATGTCGTTAACCCGACAACAGGTGCAATCATCGTTCACTCGGGTGAGGTCATCACAGAGGCTATTGCCAATGAGATTGAGAACTCGCCAATCGAGAGCGTCGAAATCCGTTCAGTGCTCACTTGTGAGTCAAAGCACGGTGTCTGCGCCAAGTGTTACGGCCGTAACCTTGCAACAAGCCGCATGGTCGAGAAGGGTGAGGCTGTAGGTGTCATCGCTGCACAGTCAATCGGTGAGCCGGGTACACAGCTTACACTCCGTACCTTCCACGCCGGTGGTACCGCTGCCAACATTGCAGCCGATGCTACTATCCGTGCAAAGCACGCTTCACGTCTCAAATTCGAGGAGTTGCGTACTGTTGACACTGTCGAGCCCGACGGTACACCTGTAAAGATTGTTGTAAGCCGTTTGAGCGAGGTCCGCTTCATCGACATCAACACAGGCATTGTATTGTCATCGCACAATATCCCTTACGGTTCTAAGCTCTATGCAGGCGAGGACGATGTTGTTGAGAAGGGCAAGGTAATTGCATCTTGGGACCCATTCAACGCCGTTATCGTAACCGAGGTTGCCGGTAAGGTTGAATTCGAGTCTGTAATCGAGGGTATTACATATAAGGTCGATACCGACGAGAGTACAGGTCTGCACGAGATTGTCATCATTGAGTCTAAGGACAAGAACAAGATACCGACAATCCACATCAATGACGAGAACGGTACTTCACTCCACAACTACAACCTCCCCGTGGGTGGTCACGTGGTAGTTGAGGATGGCGATGTTCTCAAGGCCGGTGATGTAATCGTCAAGATTCCACGTGTGTTCGGTAGCGCGGGTGATATCACCGGTGGTTTGCCACGTGTAACTGAGCTCTTCGAGGCACGTAACCCATCTAACCCTGCTGTTGTTTCTGAAATCGACGGTGAGGTAACAATGGGTAAGGTGAAACGTGGTAACCGTGAGATTATCGTTACTTCAAAGGTTGGCGACGTCAAGAAGTACCTTGTTGCTCTCTCTAAGCAGATTCTTGTTCAGGATGGCGACTACGTACGTGCCGGAACACCGCTCTCTGACGGTGCCATCACACCATCGGACATCCTTGCCATTAAGGGTCCTACAGCAGTTCAGGAGTACATCGTGAACGAGGCACAGGACGTTTACCGTTCACAGGGTGTGAAGATTAACGATAAGCACTTTGAGATTATCGTGCGCCAGATGATGCGTAAGGTACAGATTAACGAGCCGGGTGATACACGCTTCCTTGAGTTGCAGATTGTCGACAAGCTCCAGTTCCAGGAGGAGAACGACCGCATTTGGGGTAAGAAGGTGGTTGTTGACGCAGGCGATTCAGAGAATCTCAAGCCGGGTCAGATTATCACAACCCGCAAGTTGCGCGACGAGAACAGTATGCTCAAGCGCCGCGACCTCAAGCCTGTTGTTGCACGCGATGCAAAGCCCGCAACATCTACACAGATTCTGCAGGGTATCACACGCGCCGCATTGCAGACACAGAGCTTCATGTCGGCTGCATCGTTCCAGGAGACAACAAAGGTGCTCAACGAGGCTGCCATCAACATGAAGAGCGACAACCTGCTTGGTATGAAGGAGAACGTTATCTGCGGTCACCTCATCCCTGCCGGTACAGGTCAGCGCGACTTTGGCAAGATTGTGGTTCTCTCAAAGGAGGATTACGAGCGTAGCCAGGCAAGCAAGCGCAGTGTGCTCGATTTCTCTGACGACGAGGAGTAAATAACATACTGACTACTATATAATAAAGCCGACGGAATAAAAAACCGTCGGCTTTATTGCTTTATAAAGGTAAGGAGTGTGGTCAAGGTTCAGGCACGCATAGTGTGGTTATAGCTTGCTTGGTTTTGCAACGAGTGTGGCAAATGAGTTTGCTTTCGCACGCTGTTGCATTCTGAGTAATCGGCCGCTTCTATTATTTTATCCAAGAAAAACAACGGCAGTGTATCTGTATCATACACCGCCGTTGCTTTTAGTCTGTCGGTTTCATGGGTCAATAGCCGCTCTCGCCTTCGGCTGCCATTGGCATCTGTGTCTCGTCATCCTCAATATTATATCCTTTTGGAGCGAAATTCTCCCTTGCTTGCCTGCGAAGTTCAATGAATTCTTCGGCATCTTCTTTTGAAAATATGTCGTGTATCTCTTCGTCCGAGTAGAGCATTGCTGCAGCTGCTCCTGTCACCATCTCTACTCCAACGTCTACTTTTGAAGTCTCTTTGCTGCTTTTTTCCGAGTTTGTCATTTCTTTATCAGTTTCTGCTTTAACTAAAGATTTCCGTCTCTCTTTTGCAAAAGTAGCAAATTTTGGATAGAATGTATTTCTTTATTGCAAATTTTAGTTCTCTAAATCCTGTATAGGGTATTTTTCATAATTAATTCATGTAACGCGGTTGTTGTTTAGCCATTTAAGGCGCATTGAAAAATGCTCTACCACTTGCTTGACCATTAATTTGCTTTATCAGACATTTTTTAATAAGTTTGCATCACGGGTATTGTAAATCCAATGGCATTAATCATATAATATATTCTTATGTACGACTTGGCAATTATTGGCGGCGGCCCGGCCGGTTATGTGGCTGCTGAAAAGGCGGGCACAGCAGGGCTGAGTGTTGTTCTGTTTGAGAAACGCGAACTTGGTGGTGTGTGCCTTAACGAGGGGTGTATTCCCACAAAGACACTGCTCTACAGTGCAAAGATGTATGACCACGCAACCGGTGGCAAGAAATATGGCATTACTGCAGGCGAGGTCTCTTATGAGTACAAGAAGATTGCCGACCGCAAGACAAAGGTTGTGCGCAAGCTTGTTGCCGGTATAAAGATGAAGATGGAGGCTGCCGGTGTCACTGTCGTGCGTGGCGAGGCTGTGATTGAGCGTGGCGATGCACAGGGCATTGCAATTGCTTGCGACGGGCATTTGTATGAGGCAAAGAACCTGCTCATATGTACAGGCAGTGAGGCTTTTGTACCTCCGATTTCCGGAGTGGAGGATAACCCTGCCGTACTCACCAACCGCGAGATGCTTGCTCTAACCGAGGCTCCCGCAAGCCTTGTTGTCATTGGCGGCGGTGTCATAGGTATGGAGTTCGCAAGTTACTGTAACTCTCTTGGGATACCTGTTACCGTTATTGAGATGATGCCCGAGATTCTGGGTGTAATGGACAAGGAGATTGCCGAGGCACTGCGAGGAATCTACACCAAGCGTGGCGTGAAATTCTGTCTGCAGTGCAAGGTTACACGCATTGAGGGTAATGCGGTATTTTATACCGATGCCGATGGCAATGAGCTGCAGTGCGAGGGTGAGAGAATCCTAATGAGTATTGGCCGACGGGCTGTGCTCAAGGGCTATGGCCTTGAGAATATCGCGGTAGAGGTTGAGCGTGGAATAAAGGTAAATGCCGCTATGCAGACCTCACTCCCCAATGTATATGCTGCGGGTGATGTCACGGGCTTCTCAATGTTGGCGCATACAGCAAGCCGTGAGGCCGAGGTGGCGGTGAATAATATTCTCGGCATTGAGGATTGCATGGAGTACAATGCTATTCCCGGTGTGGTATATACTAACCCCGAGGTGGCATCTGTGGGACTCACCGAGGAACAGGCTGCAGTTGCCGGTGTCGAGTATCGTCTGCATAAACTGCCGATGACCTATGCCGGCCGTTTTGTGGCCGAGAACGAGGGGCAGACAGGAATTTACAAGGCTCTTGTATCACCTGCAGGTAAAATCCTTGGTGTACACATGCTTGGCAACTCATCAAGCGAGTTTATCTGCGCGGCATGCATGGCAATCACAAACGGGCTCACGGCAGAACAGTTGCAACGCACGGTCTTCCCGCACCCAACGGTGAGCGAAATGTTGAAGGAGGGCATCATGTAAATGGTCTGTTTGAACCCATTTGAGAAAATTTTATTAAAAATTCAGGAACATTTACCCAAAAGTTTAGGTTAGTTCAATAAAAAGCGATTATTTTGCTTAATGAATGATTTTTTTTCCAGTTTGATATATTTAAGATAAAATGAATGATATGAAAGTTAGACCGGCCGGTGGTAAGTTGGGAGTGATGTGTGTTGGTTTGGGAGCTGTTACAACTACAGCCATCACGGGTGTACTTATGTCGCGCAAGGGTTTGTCAAAGCCTATAGGCTCGTTTGCATGCGAGGGAATCATGCGCGTAGGCAAGGGGCGGGATAAATGCTACAAGGAGGTAAAGGACCTTGTTCCCGTTGCTTCGCTTGACGATATGGTATTCGGCGCATGGGACTTGTACGAGGACGATGCATATGATGCTGCAGTAAAGGCTGCGGTGCTCAAACCACAGGATATTGAGCCTGTGAAGGATGAACTGAAGGCTATAAAGCCATACAAGGCTCTTTTCGACAAGAACTATGCAAGCAACATCGACGGCCCTAATGTAAAGGTGGGTGCTACCCGTTGGGAACTTACAGAACAGTTGCGCGAGGATATACGTCACTTCAAGGCTGCAAACGGTTGCGACCGCGTGGTTATTATATGGATTGCCAGCACTGAGAAGTTTATAAAGCGTAATGATGATGTTCACGGCAGCGTGGTAGCCTTTGAGGCGGCGATGAAAGCCAATGATGTTGCCAATGTGGCGCCAAGCATGTGCTATGCCTATGCTGCTATGCGCGAGGGTTGTCCTTTTGTTATGGGCGCTCCTAACCTCTGTCTAGACATTCCTGCCATGTGGGAACTTGCCGAGGAGACCGGTATGCCCATTGCCGGCAAGGACTTCAAGAGCGGACAGACAATGATGAAGACCGTGCTTGCTCCTGCATTCTTTACCCGTCAGTTGGGTGTCACAGGCTGGTTCTCTACCAATATCCTTGGTAACCGCGACGGAATGGTGCTCGATAATCCCGAGAATTTTGAGACAAAGCGCGTGAGCAAGACTTCGGCACTCGAGAATATCCTTGACAGCGATGTCTACCCCGAACTCTACAGCGATATGTACCATAAGGTGCGCATCAACTACTATCCGCCACGTGGCGACGAGAAGGAGAGTTGGGACAACATCGATATTTTCGGCTGGATGGGTTACCCAATGACAATAAAGGTCAATTTCCTTTGCCGCGACTCAATATTGGCGGCTCCCTTGGTGCTCGACCTCATACTCTTCAGCGACCTTGCGTTGCGTGCCGGCGAAAAGGGCATCCAGGAGTTCCTCTCGTTCTACAGCAAGGCACCGATGCACAGGGATGGCGAAAAGCCCGTGCACGACCTCTTCAAGCAGTTTGCAATGCTCAAGAACAAGATTCGTGAGTTTGCAGGCTACGAGGCCGACCAGGAACTTGATTGAGTCTTAAGCCTCTCTGCCCCATTTCATTCTTGGTGTAGCGGAGGCTCACAATAACTTGTTTGAACCTGAATGTTATTGATGAAAAACATGCAACTTGCAAAAAGTTGCATGTTTTTTTATTTTTATTATAAAAAGTTGCATTATAAATAAGGTTTTTCTTTGAATATATGTATATTTGCAACCCGTAAGTAATAAATATACATTTTATGAAAGTAAAGAATTCACGTCTCGATGCCATACGCCTCATCTTGTCTACGCAAGAGATAGGCTCCCAGGAAGAGTTGCTCAGTGTGCTTGAACAGGAGGGTTTCAAACTGACACAGGCAACCCTGTCGCGCGACCTTCACCAGTTGCGTGTGGTCAAGACCGTAGGCCTGCAGGGACGTTACAGATATGTGCTCACCCGCCCGCACCAACAGCGCCATGAGTCAAAGAGTGACGATGTGCGTCCGGTGACAACCCCGCAGGAGTCAAATGGTTTTATGTCAATCAAGTTTTCGGGCAATATGGCCGTCATAAGGACAAAACCAAGCTATGCAGGAACTTTGGCCTATCACATAGACAATCATGATTTCTCCGAGATACTGGGTACCATTGCCGGTGATGACACCGTGATGCTGGTTGTTGCCGAGGATGCGACACGCAGTGCAGTGCTCAGGGCTCTCAGGAGCATTATCCCCAATATATAATAGCAGAGACAGGATGGACGAAAAAGTATATAATGACGGCATTGAAATTATTATAGCCAATGCTTCGCACGAGAAGTATGTCGATGAAATACTCGATACCATAAGCGCTGCAGCAAAGGTGCGTGGTACGGGTATAGCAAAACGTACGCACGAATATGTGACACAGAAGATGAAGGAGGGAAAGGCCATTATAGCCATTGCCGGTGATGAGTTTGCAGGTTTCTGCTACATCGAGAGTTGGGGCAACAGACAGTATGTGGCCAACTCGGGTCTCATCGTAAAGGACAAGTTCCGCGGCCACGGCCTTGCAAGACGCATTAAACAGAGGGCTTTTGCACTCTCGCGCGAAATGTGGCCCGATGCAAAACTCTTCGGTTTGACAAGCGGCGGTGCCGTAATGAAAATCAATACCGAACTGGGCTATGTGCCCGTGCCTTTCTCGGAACTCACTGATGACGAGGCATTCTGGAAAGGTTGCCAGGGTTGTGTCAACCACGATGTGCTCATGCGCACCGAGCGCCGCTACTGCATATGCACGGCAATGCTCTACGACCCGGCGAAACATAGTAAAAAGTAAAACTGAAAAAGAACAGATTTTGATATATGGAAAAGAAAAAAGTTGTCGTTGCATTCAGCGGTGGTCTTGATACATCGTTTACAGTAATGTATCTTGCCAAGGAAAAGGGCTATGAGGTCTATGCGGCATGTGCCAATACCGGCGGTTTCAGCCCCGAGCAGTTGAAACAGAACGAGGAGAATGCCTACAAGCTGGGTGCAAAGGAGTATGTGACGCTCGACGTTACGCAGGAGTATTACGAGAAGAGCCTGCGTTATATGATATACGGAAATGTGCTGCGTAACGGTACATATCCAATCTCCGTTTCATCGGAGAGAATCTTTCAGGCATTGGCCATTGCACGCTATGCCAACGAGATTGGTGCCGATGCCATTGCGCATGGCTCTACAGGTGCCGGCAACGACCAGATACGTTTCGACATGACATTTCTTGTGTGTGCACCGGGTGTGGAAATCATAACCCTGACACGCGACATGACCCTCACCCGCGAGTACGAGGTCAACTACCTGAACGAGCATGGTTTCAAGGCCGACTTTGCAAAGCTCAAATACTCATACAACGTTGGTCTTTGGGGAACATCAATCTGCGGTGGAGAGATTCTGGACTCTACACAGGGCTTGCCCGACAGTGCCTACCTCAAGCAGGTTGAGAAACTGGGTGAGGAGGAACTGCGCCTTACATTCGAGAACGGCGAGCTGAAGGCTGTCAATGGCGAAGAGTTTTGCGACCCCGTCAAGGCGATACAGAAGGTTGAGGAGATTGGTGCTCCCTACGGTATTGGCCGCGATATGCATGTGGGCGATACAATCATAGGTATAAAAGGACGTGTGGGTTTTGAGGCCGCTGCGCCCATGCTCATCATTGCAGCGCACAAGTTCCTCGAGAAGTACACCCTTAGCAAGTGGCAACAGTACTGGAAGGACCAGGTGGCAAACTGGTATGGAATGTTCCTGCACGAGAGCCAGTATCTTGAGCCTGTCATGCGCGACATTGAGGCAATGCTCGAGAGCTCGCAGCGCAACGTCACAGGTACAGCCATCCTCAAACTCATGCCAAAGCACTTTGAGACAGTAGGGGTGGATTCCCCCAATGACCTTGTCAAGAACAAGCTTGGCGAGTATGGCGAGGTGCAGAAGGGCTGGACTGCCGAGGATGCAAAGGGTTTCATCAAGGTGACATCCACACCTTTGAGGGCCTATTATGCAAATCATCCCGACGAAAAGATTTGATATTCATAAGTTTAATATATCTTTGTAACCAAGTCAATAGTATTTGAACAGTTACTTCATTATATATGATAAAAGTTGGAATTATTGGTGGTGCCGGATACACGGCGGGTGAGCTCATCCGACTGTTGCTGTTGCACCCCGAGGTAGAGATAAAATTCGTTCACAGTACAAGCAATGCCGGAAACAATATCACCGATGTGCACGGTGGCCTGCTTGGCGAGACCGACCTGGTGTTTACCGACGAGTTGCCGTTCGAGGAGATAGACCTTCTCTTCTTTTGTACAGCACATGGTGATACACGTAAGTTCATGGAGAGCCATGCACTACCCGATGAACTTAAGGTGATAGACCTGTCGATGGACTATCGCATAAAGAGCCACGAGCACGATTTCATCTATGGCTTGCCCGAACTCAACCGCCGCAATACATGCAAGAGCCGCTACGTGGCAAATCCCGGTTGCTTTGCAACCTGCATTGAGCTTGGACTTCTGCCGCTTGCCAAGGAGCATCTGCTCAAGGGCGATGTTTCGGTGAATGCCATAACAGGTAGCACCGGTGCGGGTGTCAAGCCATCGGCAACAACCCATTACAGCTGGAGGGATAACAATATAAGCATATACAAGCCGTTCGAGCATCAGCATCTGCCCGAGATTATGCAGAGCATTAAGCAGCTGCAGCCCGACTTTGACGGCTGCATTGACTTTATCCCTTACCGCGGCTGTTTCCCTCGTGGAATATTCGCAACACTGGTGGTGAAGTGTGACCTCGATATTGAGACTCTGTATAAACTCTACACAGCCTACTATGACCGTGACTCCTTTACACATGTTGTTGAGCGTCCGGTTGACTTGAAGCAGGTGGTTAACACCAACAAGTGCCTCATACATTTGGAAAAGCATGGCGACAAGTTGCTCATAACATCGGTAATAGACAATCTGCTCAAGGGTGCGAGTGGCACGGCAGTGCATAATATGAATCTCCTGTTCGGTTTGGCCGAGACTGTGGGTCTGCAGCTCAAGCCTTCGGCATTCTAAAAAACATATAGAAGCTTACAATGAATCTGTACGATGTATATCCGCTCTTCGATGTGAATATCGTCAAGGGCGAGGGCTGCAAGGTGTGGGACGACAAGGGCAATGAGTATCTCGACCTCTATGGCGGACATGCCGTCATCTCCATCGGTCATGCCCATCCTTGCTATGTCGACATGATAAGCCGTCAGGTTGCAACGCTTGGTTTCTACTCCAATTCTGTCATCAACACCCTGCAGCAGCGTGTTGCTGAAAAGTTGGGCAGAATAAGCAGTTACGAGGATTATAGCCTCTTCTTTATAAACTCCGGCGCCGAGGCAAATGAGAATGCACTCAAACTCTCGTCGTTCAAGAACGGTAAAAAGCGTGTGATAGCTTTTAAAAAGGCTTTCCATGGTCGCACATCGCTTGCCGTTGAGGTTACCGACAATCCAAAGATTGTTGCGCCAATAAATGCAAGCGGCCACACGACATTCGTTGCCATGGGCGACATTGACGCTGTGCGTGCCGAGATTGGGAAGGGTGATGTTACAGCCGTCATCATTGAAGGTATACAGGGTGTAGGTGGTGTGCAGATTCCATCGCCAGCTTTTCTGCAGCAGTTGCAGGCACTTTGCAACAGCACTGATACCACTCTCATTCTCGATGAGATACAGAGCGGTTGCGGGCGCAGCGGCAAGTTCTTTGCACATCAGTGGGCAGGCATAAAGCCCGACATTATAACCCAGGCCAAGGGAATTGGCAACGGTTTCCCGGTTGGGGTGGTGCTCATCAGTCCCAAGTTCAGGGCCGTATATGGCGAACTTGGAACCACTTTCGGCGGTAACCACCTTGCATGTGCGGCTGTTGAGGCAGTGCTCGATGTCATAGAGAAGGAGAATCTGCTCGACAATGTAAATGCCGTGGGTGGCTATCTTCTCGCCGAACTGAAGAAAATTGATGGTATAAAGGAGGTACGTGGACAGGGTCTGATGATTGGCATGGAGTTCGATGCTCCGGTCAAGGATATACGCCGCAGGCTGCTCTTCGAGGAGCGTGTCTTTACTGGTGTGAGCGGCACCAACACCATACGCCTGTTGCCGCCTTTGATATTGACAATGGAGCAGGCTTCGCTCTTCATTGAAAGGTTCAAGAAAGTTATTTGTTAGAGGCTTTTTCTTTTAGCCTTTAAATTTCCCTGTAGCTCTTTTGGACATTATATCTACCGACATTTGACGGGGATTATGGTCATTGAAAGAGCTGTTATAACAAGATGGAGGTGACTCAAAAGTCCCTTTTTAAGACATCGCACCCTCGTCAGAGTATATTCTGGCGAGGGTGTTTGCTTTGTATATATCACTTTTGGGTCAGCCTCTTCTTGTATTATAGCTTCAACCACTCGGCGGGGTTGAGCAGTGTCCTTTCACGGTATAGCTGGAACAGCAGTTTGGGGTTGCCGTCCTCGGCATCTGTTGTCACGTCGCCAATTATTGTCCCGGCTTTTATCTCATCGCCGCTCTTGACCCTTACATTCTCCACATTGCAGTATACCGATATGTATTTGTCATGGCGCACCAGTACACAAGTGTAGTCATTGTGGTGGAATACCGTGGATACAGTGCCTTCAAATATGGCGCGTGCCTTTGCCCCCTTTGTACCCTTTAAGGTGATGCCTCCATTGTTTATCATAACGCTTCCCTTGCCCTCGACGGCATTCCTCTCACCGAATTTGTCTACAAGCAGATAAGCGCCTGTTATGGGTACCGGCATCTTTCCCTTGTTGCTCTGGAATGCACCCGACATCTTTGCCGTGCCTGCATCTTCCTTGTATTTGTCGCTACTCTTGTCGGGTTGCTTCTTGCCGTCTGCCTGTTGGCTTTTCTTCTCCTTCTCCTTTTCGGCCGCTATGACCTTCTCTACCTCGCGTTTTATGGCGGCGTTGAGTTTGTCGAGTTCGTTACGTTTCTTTTTCAGTTCGGCCTGCACCTTTTTCTTCTCTTTTTCAAGTCCGGCAATAATGCTCTTCTGCTCCTTTTCGAGTTTCTGTATGCGGGCACGCTCTGTCTCCTGTTCCTTTAGTGATTCCCTTTTTGCAGTGCGGGATTTTTCAAGCTCCTCGCGTTTCCCATTCAGTTCCTTCTGTTTCTCCTCCAACTCGCCAATCCTCTTCTTAAGACTGTCAGCCAACTCTTTGTGTGCATTCATGTAGCTGTTGGCATAGCGGTAACGGCGGGCCATCCTGTTGAAGTCATCGGCCGAGAATACAAAAAGCATCTTGTTCTCGAAATTGTTGTGCTTGTGTGCCCGGCGCAGTGCCTCGGCATATTCGCTACGCGATATCTCTACGCTTTTCTCCTTCTCGGCAATATCCTTGCCAAGAGCTTTTATCTCCTTGTCTATTGCTGCCATCCTGTTGTCAAGAGCCTTCACCTCCTTTTGCAGCAGGTTTACCAGACCCTTGTACTCCTCAATCTTGGCTGTAATTATTTTCAGGTTATTCAGTCTGCTGTTGATATTCTTCTGTGAGGAGGTTAGTATTGCCTCCTTCTCCTTTATCTCCTTTCGCAGCATGCCGGCCTTGCTGCGCAGGCTCTCAACCGACTCGCTTTGCGCCTGCAGGCCGGTGAATGGGAGCAACAACAGTAGTATATAACCCAATATGCGGTTTCTCATACTCCTTTATTTTATTGACTTTATGAAGTCGCCTACGCTCTGCTTGCGGTAGCTGCTGTTTATGTTGCGGGTCGATAGGCTGAACGGCTTGTTGCTTGCCTTGCTCAGGCCGAAGTCGAGCCTTATTACAGCATCGCCTTTGAAATTTATCGATATGTCATTGGGGAACAGTACATTGCCAATCTTGCCAAAGTCCGAATAGTCGCATTTTATGCTCTCGCCGCTGCTGCTGTATCCGTTGCATGAGACAAGCATGCCACTCTCCTTGTCGACTGTGAAATTGTACTGCATTGCAGTGTTGCCTTTTGTAGCAAGGTGGTAGCTGTCTCCTTTGTCTTGAGCAACAAGCTCTTTAACTCCCTGACATGCAATGCGCCCGTCGGGCAGGAAAGCATAGTCAAGGAATATGGCTTCGATGACCCTGTAGTTGATCCCCGATAGGCCTATGGCCTTTGCTTCGGAGTAGGGTACCTCGGTGTATGTCTTGGTGAGTTTGTTAATGAATCTGATACTGTTGGGCATGAACTCGATGCATGCCGCCTCTATTAGCCCCAGGGGAGTGATGCTTATCTGTACCCCCTCACCCCTCTTCACGCGCAACTTGCCTTTCAGGCTTATGTTGCTGCCGCCGACATTAAGCCTTATGTTTGCGTTGCCCGACAGGTGCTGTAGGGCAACGGTGTCGGGTGTCACAGCCGGCAGTACGGCTATAATGCTGCTTAAATCCGGAGTCTCCTCCCGGCTCTGCATGGCCTCCTTTGATTTACAACCTGCAAGCAGCAGTGCGAATGCCAACAGGGCAAATATGCCTTTTTTAATGTTTTGAACCATTGTAATATTTGCGTTTCTTGATTTTCTTTTTCAATATATCACTCTCTTCGTCACCGGCATCAAGGGCTTTCTGCCAGTATGTGACGGCATTCTCAATGTTGCCGCATTTTGCGAATATGTCACCTATGTGGTGAAGCACAACGGGGCTAATCTCCTCCTCCAGTGAAATTATCTTTTCGGCATATGCCTTTGCCTCTTCGTAGCGCTTGAGTTTGAAGAGAATCCATGCGTATGTGTCAAGATAGGTCTGGTTCCCGGGCTCTGCGGCGATTGTCTTGTGGCTCATGTCCAGGGCTCTCTGCAGCTCCTTGTTGTCGAGAGACAGGAAGTAGGAGTAGTTGTTGAGTACATCGAGTTTGTAGGGGTCATACACCAGCGCCGAGTCATATGCCGCGTAGGCCTCTTCTTTCATCTCAAGTTCGTGGTATGTGTCGCCCACCGTGGTGAATACGGCTGCCACCACGGCGGTTTCTGTTTCCGCATCGCGTTTCTCAAGACCTTCCAGGTATACTCCGATACTCTCCTTTACATTGCCGAGCATGTAAAGCGACAGGCCCTTGTAGAAATAGAGTTCCAGGTGCTGTGGCAGGAACATAAGGGCTTCGTCGGCATATTTGAACACGGCCTCCTTGTCGTCATCCTCTATTGCATATTGCAACAGCTTTATGATAGCGCCTACGTTTTCTGCATCAAGCTCTACAATCTTCTCAAATACGGGAACGAGCATGCTCTTGTCGGCACTCTTGTATTCAAGATAGTCGGCATAGGACTGGTGCAGTTCCAACTTGTCGAATGGCAATTGCAACAGCTCCTTGTAGAACCCATATGCATATGTGCTGTCACTTTTCTCCTTGTATAGCACATAATCTACCAGATATTGCAACCGTTCCTCTGTCCCGAGCTTCCCGTTCTTTATCAAAGCCTCCATTGTGCGGCAAAAGGCCTCATCTTCCTCCTTCATTGCATATAGCTCGGCCAGTGCAGACTGTGCCAGCACATCGCCCGGCATCTCTTCAAGGACATTGAGGTAAATCTCTTCGGCGAGTCCGAACTCTTCCATCATGCCGTGTACGTCGCCAAGCAGAACCTTGAAACGGATATCGTCCGGGTTCTCTTCAATCTCCTGTCCAATGATGGCAATCATCTCCTCGTGTCTGCCAAGGTGCATCAATATCTGCAGCTCGCGTGTCGTCAATTCCCTGCTCTTGCCCTCTATGCTTTCAATACGGTCGAGCATCTCAAGTGCCTTCTCATAGTTGTCGTCATTGTAATAAAGAGTGTAGAGCGCCTTGTAAATCTCCTCCTTTGAGCTTGCTGTGTCTACAATCCTTTCATACACGGCAATAGCCGCCTTCCAGTTACCCTGTCTGGCATACTGGTTCACCAATGCATCATTGTAGTCCTTGTTGTCGGGGTTCTCCTCAACAATCTCCTCCAACAGGCTGCAGGCAATGCTGTCCTTGCCAAGGACAGTGTAGTATGGTGTCAAAAGATACTTTGTTGTTGCCGATGTGGGGTCGAGCTGCAGGCAGTACTCTAGCATCTCATATGCCTCGTCATATCTCTCCTGCTCCTGGAGCGACACCGCCTCTAAATGAAAATAATCGACGGCACGCTTGCGTGCGTCGATATTGCTCTCTTTGTCACTCTGCGCCGTTCCTGTAAAAGGCAGCAGCAACATGAGCAGGAGTATCATGTATTGCCGGGATTGCTTCATATATACTCTCCAATGGTATAAACATCACACACCGGTGTGGCCGAATCCTCCCGCGCCGCGGTCGGTCTCGTCCAGCACCTCGCATTCGCACCATTCTACCTGTTCGTGGCGCGCAATCACCATCTGGGCAATGCGCTCACCGTCGGTTATCGTAAATGGCTCGTTCGATAGGTTCACAAGTATCACGCACACCTCGCCGCGGTAGTCGGCGTCGATGGTGCCGGGTGAGTTGAGCACTGTTATGCCCTTCTTTATTGCAAGGCCGCTGCGTGGGCGCACCTGTGCCTCATAGCCTTGTGGCAAGGCCATGAACAGTCCTGTGGGTACCAGTGTCCTTTCCAACGGCTGCAGTACAATAGGGGTGTCAAGATTGGCTCTCAGGTCCATTCCTGCCGACAGGGCTGTGGCATATGACGGCAACTCATGTTTCGACTTGTTTATTATTTCTACTTTCATACTATCTATATAAGTCTGTTAAAGTGGGAATTGTTGTGCCAATGTGGCTCAAATCTTCTCTTTTCAGTTCTCTCCTGTTTCATTGAAAACCTTGTCTGCCCCCGATGTGAGCTTTATCGCCTCGGGGTGCTCGCGTATGAACGATTCAATGTAGCGCATCCTTGTGCTGTCCTGCATCTCGTCAACGGTAATCAGCAGGCCGGTCTCCTCCACTTCGCCAAAATCATGGTTTACGGCAGTGCCGAAAATCTTCATCGTCGGCGACAGTCCCATATATGCATTTACCATAGGCGGTATTGTAAGGCCGAACTTGCGCACCTCCTGCTTCAGCACCTTGTAATCCTCCTTGAATGTCTCCTCCTTGAATATCGCGGCAAGTTCCTCTTCGGCAGTCTCAAGCTGAAGAGGAACTATCGGCATTACAAGGCCGTCCCTGTCGGGGAAATGCTTCTTCAGGAAGTAGAGAATCATGTCACGCGCCTGTGTCAGGTACGAGGGGTACATCGTGACTTTTCCATACAGGTACTTCACGTCGGGCAGTACAACGGTTAGTGCTCCAAGGCCGTCCCACAGGTTGTCGAGTGCAAAAAGACTTTTTGAGCCCATGCGTGTCGACTGGTATTCGAGTGACACGAATGCACGTCCCAGCTCAACGGTGTATGGCAGAACCTCGCTGAGGAACTTCTCCGAGAAACGGAACATACCGTGGGCTGTGGCTATTACGGGTTCGCCCTTTTCGTCAAAGCGCACGTCCCTGCCGTGGATGTAACGGTAACCGCCAATGATGTCATTCTCCTCGGGATTCCATACAATGAGCTGCTTGTATGGCACCTCCATGGTGTCGAACTCGTCAATGTCGACCTCTTTTCCTGTTCCTCCGCCGGCAGCACGGAAAGCTATCTCGCGCAGACGGCCAATCTCGCGCATCACGTTGGGAGCCTCGGCTGCCGTTACTATATAAATCTCATTATCGCTTCTGTGTGTAAAGCGCAACAGCTTGTCTTCTGTCAGTTCCGCTTTCAGCAGTTCCTTTGGAACCGGTGCTATAATGTCCTTCATATTGTGTCTGTAAGTGTTTATAGTGCATAGACAATGTCCTGTACATGCTGAGCCCATTCGGTTGCGCTCTTTGACTTGTCGAATGTCTGCCAGGGGATTGGTTTGCCAATTGTTACCTTGAACTTCTTGTTCATGTTCTTGAACATCTCGTCACTGAGGTAGAGCATGGCAATGTTGAATTTGAGTCCAAGCATCTTGTTTATGTTGGCAAGGCGGTAGAAGAACTTTGAGTTCTCGCCCTCGAAGTGTATAGGTACTACATCGCGTTGCGACTGCACGCTCTTTGTTATGAATGTCTTTTTCCAGGGCAGGTCCTTTATCACACCCTTCGTCTTGCGCGAGCAAAGCCCGGCCGGGAACATCACGATGTGGTTCTCGCTCTGGAAAGCGGCATTAACCTGTTGCGGGAGGTCACGTGCCTGTTTACCGGTCTTGTTTATTGGAATCCAGAACGATGCTATCTGCGGAATGTTCATCAGCAGGTCATTGGCAAGGAATTTTATCTTGCCGTCATAGACAGGTCCAAGTATGTGTGCCAGTCCAAGTCCGTCCTGTGCACCAAGCGGATGGTTGCTGACGAATGTATAGCGGCGGTCATCGTGTGGCAGGTTTTCAAGGCCGTGTACCTCGAAAGAGTTCTTGAAGTAGTCCATGAATGCACTGATGAATTCAAGCCCCTCCTTGTGGCCGAACGTACGCAAAGCCTCGTTTACCTCATCCTGGTGAATAATCTTCTTCAGGTATGAAATCAGGAACTTGGGTATGTATCGTGCTTTTTTACCCGCCTTTGCCTTAAGGATAGACTCTACGTCTATTTGAATTATGTTGCTCATAGTCTTTAAATCCGATTGTTATTATTATAATATTTCATTGTATGTCGGACATCCGATATGTTCACAGTTTACCGCAAATATACTAATTATTATTATAAACTGTTTAGAAATCTTTTAAAATCTTGTTTGCATTATGTACCGCTGCGCATGCATTATGGTTCCTTACGGTTTCTGTATCTTGTTGTTAACCACCATCCCTCATTTGCCGTAAAAGGATATGAACCCCGAAAGTCCTGCAAAAAACTTTCGGGGTCCATGTCATTTTCATTTGCCACTGTTGCCGCGTTGTTGTTTCATATCTTTCCATATTGTACGTAGTACAAAGATGAGGAACACTGCAAGCAAACCGGTGTTGCATAGCATCTTTACCATGCTGTTTCCATCGGGTATCATCATCGAGGCTCCGTATAGCACACCGAAAAGCAGCGTGCACTTCATAATGGTATTCAGGTCATATTCGGTTGCATCCCTCTTCTGCCCGACGATGTAGGACAGCAGCATTGCAACAAAGTAACCTGTGAACGAAGCCCATGCGCAGGCTATGTAGCCATATCTTGGAACAAAGATTATGTTTACCGCGAAGAGCAGTGCACAGCCAATGAAAGAGAATATGGCTCCCCAGTAAGTCTCGTCTTTCAGCTTATACCAGAACGAGAGGTTGAAGTATATTCCCATGAATATCTCGGCGGCCATCACAATTGGCACAACCTTCAACCCTTCCCAATAGTCGCGGTTTATGATGTGCTTTATTATATCCATGTAGAACACCACGACAAGGAATGCAAGTAGCGCCATGATGATGAAATACTTCATAGCCTTGGCATACAGTTCCTTGCTCCCTTTCTCCTTGCTGTTGTTGAACACGAATGGCTCATAGGCATAGCGGAATGCCTGCATGAGCATTGCCATTATGGCTGCAACCTTGACCGATGCACCGTAGACGCTGAGCTCCTGTATGCCCTTTTCTCCCGGTACAAGCCAGGTGTATATGACCTTGTCGGCATTCAGGTTCAGTATTCCGGCAATGCCCAGCAGCAGCAAAGGCCAGGAGTATTTCAGCATCTCTTTCAGCAGTGCTTTGTCTGTTGTTATGCGGTACATCCTCAATTCGGGGATTAGGAAGAGGGTGATGCTTGCCGTGCACACAAGGTTAATAAAGAACACATAGAAAGCCTGGTTGTCGGGGAAGTATATGTTGCCAAGCAGCTCGGGGTTCTTTGTGTAGAGGCCGGGCAGTGCAACAAACACAAACAGGTTCAGTGCAATGTTTATGAATATGTTCAGCAGTTTCAGTGCCGCAAACTTAATGGGGCGTTTCTGGAGCCTGAGCAACCCGAACGGGACCGCCTGCAGTGCATCGAGAGCCACCACCACAGCCATCATGCCAATGAACTCGGGGTGTGCTTCGTAACCCAATGCTCCGGCAATTGAAGGCAAGAAACAGAATATGGCAAGCAGGAACACACCGCACAGTGCACCAATGACCTGCATCGACATTGAAAAGACCTTCGGTACATTGGCTCCCTCCTTGCTCGCAAACCTGAAGAATGTGGTTTCAAAGCCGAAAGTGAGAATTACAAGCAATACGGCTGTCCAGGCATACATGTTGGTTACAATACCGTAGTTGCCGCTCTCCACGCTCATTTTGGCCGTGTACAACGGCACAAGCAGATAGTTAAGAAAGCGTCCGAAAATGCTGCTCAAACCATATATGGCGGTATCCTTGAGCAATGATTGCAGTTTACCCATTCTCTTTTGGTTTTAGAACAATGTCCCTTGTTCGTTGTTGTTGAAACGGCTCTTGCCAAGGTGTATGTATGCAAGGTCGGTTACCTCACGGCCACGTGGCGTGCGCTTTATGAATCCCTCCTTTATCAGGTATGGCTCATAAACCTCCTCAATTGTGCCGGTGTCTTCGCTCAGCGCTGTGGCAATAGTACCTATACCCACAGGGCCGCCCTTGAACTTGTCGATGATGGTACAGAGAATCTTGTTGTCAATCTCATCAAGTCCATACTTGTCAATGTTCAGTGCCTCGAGTGCCATTTTGGCAATCTCGTTTGTTATATGTCCGTTACCCATTACCTGTGCAAAATCGCGCACACGGCGCAACAGGGCATTGGCAATACGTGGCGTTCCGCGGCTGCGGCGCGCAATCTCATAAGTGGCATCCTCGTCGAACGATACGCCAAGAATCTGTGCCGAACGGCTTATGATGCCGGCCAGTGTCTTGCTGTCATAGTATTCGAGGTGCATGTTTATGCCGAATCGTGCACGCAACGGTGCAGTGAGTAGGCCGCTGCGTGTTGTGGCGCCAATCAGGGTGAATGGGTTCAGGTCAATCTGTATCGACCTTGCCGACGGGCCTTTGTCAATGAGGATGTCAATGCGGTAGTCCTCCATTGCCGAGTAGAGGTACTCCTCTACAATTGGCGACAGGCGGTGTATCTCATCAATGAAAAGTACATCATTGGGTTCCAGTGACGTCAGTATTCCGGCCAGGTCGCCCGGCTTGTCGAGCACCGGACCCGAAGTCACTTTGAATCCCACTCCCAGTTCGTTGGCAATGATGTTGCTCAATGTGGTCTTTCCCAATCCCGGAGGACCGTGAAGCAGCACATGGTCGAGCGACTCGCCACGCATCTTTGCAGCCTGAACGAAAATCCTCAGGTTGCTCACAATCTTCTCCTGTCCGTTGAAGTCGGGGAAAGAGAGTGGCCTCAGAGAGTTTTCGAACTCCTTGTCACTGTTTCTGCCGCGTATGTTGAAATCTGTGCCCATATGGTTTCTTACTGTGTATTCTCCCACTCGGCTTTGCCAAGTGAACAATCTTTAAATTATAAAATCCATTTGAATAGAACTGTGGCGGCAACAATGAGCAGGAACACTGCTATGCCTCTTCGTTGCCCTTTGCTAAAATGGAAATAGTTTCTCATATTCTGCAAAAATACAAATTTACTTTATGAATATCCCCTTTTTTGTCACTTTAATTGAATTTGTCGGGCAAATTATGCGGGGATAGAGATTGACACAGAAATTACGGGGCGACAGCTATTTCTTTGCTGAAAAATATTTAACTTTGGCTTCAAGAAAGAATATTTACAATGCCTGATTTTTCAACCCGATACAAGATTGCCATCGGTTATATCCTGTTGACCATAATGCTCATCACCACAATGGGATATATGTACCGCAGTATGAAAGCCATCAGTGGCAGGACTGAACTCTCGCTCTCCTTGAGTGTGCGCAGGGCCTTCGTCAACGAGATTATGAACGATCTCAATGAAGCCGAAATCATAGTACAGGCGATAGCAATAGGGAAAACCGAGGAGTATAAGAACTATACCGAAGTGATGTCATTGGTGTATGATAAAATAGACTCGCTGAAAAGCATTGCCACTGATGCTGCAAACAGTGAGGCTCTTGATGATATACTGATGTTCATGAAGGTAAAGGACAGCAATGTGAGCAGTCTCATGCAGATTATGAAATCCAATGGCATTGAACGTTTGTATGATAATGAAATAAATGAGTTTATCTCTTTGCAGGAGTCATTGCTGGCCGGTCATGAAACCTTGTGTAACCCCTATGTGGTTTTCGACACCATATCTAAGCAACTCAAGGAGATTCAGTCCAGTGTCACGCAGAATCACCGTCGACGCATAGGTGAACTTGATGCTCGCATGCGTAGTCTCCGTCTGAGCAGTCTGAAACTGAATGATGAGGTACGTCAGCTGTTGGATGAGATGGAGGATGAGGAGCGCATGATTTCGCAAGCGCAGATAGACAGGAACGAGAAGGTACGCAACAGGGCATATCTGATAGTTTCGGGTATTGCTGTGGTGTCGATACTGCTTGTGGCATTCTTCCTCTATTTTATATGGAAAGATATATCACGCAGCAACCACTACCGTATGGAACTCGAGAAGGCAAAGCTGCGTGCCGAGGAACTTCTGGAGGCAAAGGAGAAACTTATGCTGACCGTTACGCACGATATCAAGGCTCCTTTGGGTTCTATCACAGGATACATCGAACTGCTTGGCAACATAACGGCCGGTGAGCGTCAGCAATTCTATCTGCGCAATATGCAAGGCTCGGCCAATCATCTGCTTCAGCTTGTCAATTCGCTTCTTGATTTTCACCGTCTCGATGCCGACAAGATGGATTGCCAACATGTGCCGTTCAATGTCAAGGAACTCTTTGAACAGGTTATAGACGGTTATCGTCCTGTTGCGGCAAACAGGAGCGTGGCGCTTGAAAGCGTGATTGATGCGGAATTGGATGCTGTGTTTAAAGGCGACCCGCTACGTGTACGTCAGATAATTGAGAATCTTACAGGTAATGCCTTCAAGTTTACAGATAAGGGGAGTGTTTCAATAAAGGCATCGCTTGTTGATGGTTGTCTGCATTTCTCTGTCAGTGACACCGGCTGTGGAATTTCTCCCGAGGAGATGAACAATATGTTCAAGGAGTTTACCAGGCTGAAGAATGCTCAGGGCAAGGAAGGAGTCGGCTTGGGGCTTGCCATCACAAACAAACTTGTCAATCTGCTTGGTGGCAAGATAGAAGTCACGAGCGAGCCCGGTAAAGGAACGACGTTTGCGGTAAAATTACCGTTGGAATGTACAGAGCACTCTTCCGGCGTTAAGGGAGATGTTGATGACAGCGTCAATGTCCCGAAGGCCCGCCTGCTGTTGATTGATGATGACCCTTTTCAGCTGAGCATGATGGAGGCTATGCTGAGATACCCTTCGCTTGCTGTTACAACCTGCTGTCACCCCGATGAATTTTTCATTCATCTTCAGCAACAACATTACGATGTAATAATAACAGACATTCAGATGCCTGCCATGAACGGTATTGAACTTGTCGCCAAAATAAAAGAGATGCCCCAGGCTATGCAGGTTCCGGTCATAGCTATGACAGCGCGTAGCGATATTGATGCCGGGCTCCTGTCACAGCATGGTTTTGCCGCCTGTCTGCATAAACCGTTTACAGGCCGGGAACTGTTGTCGGCTATATCCGATTCGGTAAATGACACTCCCGGAAAATTTGATTTTGGGCAGTTGACGGCATTTTCTATGGACGATGCCGATGCAAAGAGAGAAATAATGAATACATTTGTCGTCGAGACAAAGAAAAAACGCGAGCTCTTGAAACAGGCTGCCGGGAAACGTGATATGCCGGCGGTGACCATGTTGACACATCAGCTCTTGCCTTTGTTTGCAATGGTTGGGGCTGTTGATGGCAAGGAGTCTCTTGAGTGGTTCGAGAAGCGTAGGGGCGACCGGCTCTATCCCGATGAGGCTGATGCAAAAGTAGCAGGCATCCTTGCCGATGTGGATGATATGGTCAAAGAAGCAGAAAAAGAAATGATGGTATAATATGGCAAACAGTATATTGATAGTAGAGGATGACCTGACATTTGCAACAATGCTCAAGACATGGCTTTCCCGCAAAGGGTTTCAGGTCTATACATGCAGCAGTGTGGCAAATGCCTGCAAGGAACTAGAAAAGAATGATATAGACCTTGTCCTGTCCGACCTCCGTCTGCCCGACGGTGATGGGACAGCATTGCTTGAATGGCGCAGGAAGAACAATGTCGTTACTCCAGTCATCATAATGACAAGTTATGCCGATATTCAGAGTGCAGTCAATGCAATGAAGAACGGAGCATGTGATTATGTGTCGAAACCGGTACGTCCCGACGAACTGCTGCAAAAGATTGAAGAGGCCATAAACACCCTCCCGTTGCCAACAAAAGTGAATGGACTGCCTGAAAAGAGCGTTGCAACAAACGATTTTATGGAAGGTAAGAGTGAACTTGCCCGTCAGGTGTATAATCATGTCTCCCTTGTTGCCCCTACGTCAATGGCTGTGCTCATAAACGGTGCAAGCGGAACGGGAAAGGAGCATATAGCCAGGCGCATACATCTGCAGAGTAAGCGTCGTGACAAGCCTTTTGTTGCAATTGACTGCGGCTCCATTCCAAAAGATTTGGCAGCTTCAGAATTCTTCGGTCATATAAAAGGTTCTTTTACAGGTGCCCTGAATGACAAGGTAGGTGCATTTGTAGAGGCTGCCGGTGGAACACTGTTCCTTGATGAAGTGGGTAACCTTGGTTATGATGTCCAGGTGCAACTTTTGCGTGCATTGCAGGAGCGTCGTATACGCCCCGTCGGCTCGATGAAAGAGGTTGAGGTTGATGTGCGCGTTGTCTGTGCAACAAATGAGAATCTTCTTGAGGCTATCGATAAAGGCTCTTTCCGTGAGGACCTGTATCATCGTATAAACGAATTTACAATACGTATGCCGTCTCTCCATGAACGCAGGGAAGATATAATGCTTTTTGCCAACTTTTTCCTCGATCGTGCAAACCGTGAGCTTGGCAGGGATTTGACAGGTTTTGATGCCGAAGCGACAAACCTGTTGCAGAACTATTCATGGCCGGGTAATCTAAGGCAGCTCAAGAATGTCATAACCCGCGCAACACTGCTTGCACAAGGCAATTACATAACTGTTGCCGACCTTGGTTTGCCTGATGCGGGGCGCGGTGATGCAGTTTTTCAGCCATTATATGACAAGGACGATGAGAAAAAGCGCATACTTGATGTCTTGAAACATACCGGCAACAACAAAAGCCGGGCCGCAGCTCTTTTGGGAATTGACCGCAAGACACTTTACAACAAGCTGAAACTTTATGGTGTGGAATGACAGTTGTGGAAAAATTCCACAATTGTTGGGCCTTTTCCACACTTTTTCTACAGTGGTGAAATTGGGCGTGATTTTTTATTCTGCTGATTTATAATGTTTTATATAAATTTTGATGTTTTTGGCACAGAATTTGTACCTTAATCATTGAGGCGCAATGCCAAAAGATTTGGGATATATTAATTAAAAAGCTAAAGACTATGAAAAATTTGGTAAAAAACATTGTGATTGTATGCGGTATTGCAGTGATGGTTGTATCATGCGGCCCTACAAAGAAGGAACTTCAGGCTAACATCGACTCACTCAATGTGGAGTTGGCAAAGGCTAATTCGGAAATAGAGAACGTTGTGGGTGTTCTTAACGACGTTCAGGAGGGCTTCCATCAGATTAATCAGGCCGAGAACCGTTTGAGCGTAAATAGCAACAAGGAGAATACAACAGCAAATGTAAAGGAACAGATAAAGGCCGATTTTGCTTTCATCCAGGCTAAACTGGCAGAGAATCGTGAGCGTATTGCCGAGCTTGAGGAGAGAGCTGAGAAGGGTGACAAGACAGCAGCCGCATTGCGCAGGACTATCAAGAACCTGAAGGCGGAATTGGAATCTAAAGAGGAGCAGATTGTAGCACTCAAGAAGGAGCTCGAGGCAAAGGAGCTTCATATACAGAAGTTGGACACAGAGGTTGCCGGCCTTACAAACGACAAGAATATCCTTACAGCAAAGAATGCTGCCAACGAGCAGGTAATTGCAAATCAGGATAAGGCTATGCACACTGCATGGTATGTAATTGCTCAGAAAAAGTCACTCAAGGAGCAGAGCGTTCTTACAAACACCGGTCTCTTCAAGAAGGGTGATGTAATGGAGTCAGCCAATGTAAACAAGGAAGGCTTTACTGAAATAGATATCCGTAATGTGGTAGAGATTCCTGTAGGTGCAAAGAAGGCGACAATCCTTTCAGCTCACCCCGAAGGCTCTTATGAGTTGGTTGCCGATGCTGAAGAGATGCTTGTACTCAGAATCCTTGAGCCTCAGACATTCTGGAGCGTAACACGCTATCTTGTGGTAAGAGCTAAGTGATAACTCATATTTCATAATATTAAATAGCGTCTCTTTACACTGAGGAGACGCTATTTCCGTATGAAAGGCTACTGTATGCAGTATTGGTCTATATGGTATTATAATATGCATTCCCGGTTCTTATGTAAAACTGAAGAGGGATTTTCACGTTATTTAATTGAATGCAGGAGCGTTATGTAAAAAAGTTGAACTACTTTTGTACTCCTTTGCAAGGCAAAGTTATAAATAAAGTTGTTACTTTATTGTTTTTGCGTAAAAACTCTGTTATGAAAATGATAAAATTCCTGCTGAAACGGTATCTGTTGACGCTGTTGACACTGATTCTTGTTCTCTACCTTACCTTCTTTAAACCTGTAGGGTATATACCGGAGGATAAGGTTGCCGGGCTTGACAAGGCTGCACACTTTGTAATGTATTTTACACTATGTGCCGTGTTCTGGTTCGAGACCTTCAAAATAACACTCCGGCCCAAACCGTTTCTCATGGCTATGCTCGCGGTTGTTATACCTGTTGTCTTCAGTGGCGCGATGGAGTATCTTCAGTATCGGCTTACATCATATCGCACCGGAGACCTTGCGGATTTTGTATTCAACATAATAGGTGTTCTTGTTGCGCTGTTCTTCAGTGTTTTTGTTACGAAACCCTGTCTGGTCAAGTACCGCAGCGGGTTGCGCAGCAAATAAATGACTGCCGTTTACCAGCTTTTGTAGGGGAAACGGGTGAGTCTTGAGTTGTAGTAGCGCTTGTCGCCGGTTACCTCCTCGCCAATGAAGCTTGGCTTTTCAAAGTGCTCCCCAATATCGCTCAACTCAACTTCGGCAACTACAAGCCCTTCGTTGTCGCCAAAGAATTCGTCTACTTCAAAAACGTGCTCTCCGCATTTTACAAGGTGGCGCACCTTGTCTATTATGGCATCGTTGCATATCTTCAACAGTTCCATGGCTTCGGCAACGGGAATCTCCTTCTCCCACTCAAAGCGGCTCAATCCACCGTCGAACGACGGGCCTTTGATTGTTATGTAGCCCTTGTCACCACGCACTCTCACACGGGCCGAATTGCCGCCTTCGCGGCAAATGTAGCCCTGAGCTATGCGGTCACTGCGGAATGCCAGCGCCTTGTAACTATCATCTATGACAAGGAATTTTCTCTCTATTTCAAGCATGATTTTAAAGGTTAAAGGTGAAAACCTTCAGTTTTCACCTTTCCGTTTTATTACTCTCCTTTGTCGGCGAACTCCATCAGGTATGCCTTTATGAAACCGTCAATCTTGCCGTCCATTACACCGTTCACGTCCGATGTCTGGAAGTTTGTGCGGTGGTCCTTCACGCGGCGGTCGTCGAATACATAGCTTCTGATTTGTGAACCCCACTCAATCTTCTTCTTTCCGGCTTCAACCTTTGCCTGCTCCTCCATGCGGTGCTGCATCTCCTTGTTGTAGAGGATAGAACGCAACTGGCGCATGGCATTCTCCTTGTTCTTTGGCTGGTCGCGGGTCTCGGTGTTCTCAATGAGAATCTCCTCCTCGGCACCGGTATATGGGTCTTTATATTGGTAACGCAAGCGAACACCCGATTCCACCTTGTTCACGTTCTGTCCACCGGCACCACCGCTTCGGAATGTATCCCAAGATATGCGTGCAGGCTCAATCACAACCTCGATGCTGTCATCCACAAGCGGAGTCACGAATACGGAACTGAACGATGTCATTCGCTTGCCCTGTGCATTGTAGGGACTCACGCGCACCAGACGGTGCACGCCGTTCTCGCCTTTGAGGTAACCGTATGCATAGGGGCCTTGCAACTCCAGTGTCACGGTCTTTATGCCGGCATCCTCGGCCTCCTGCAGGTTGGCAACAGCCACCTTGTAGCCGTTTGCCTCGGCCCAGCGCATATACATACGCATGAGCATGCTTGCCCAGTCCTGTGCCTCGGTACCGCCGGCACCCGAGTTGATTTTCAGCACGCAGTCCATGTCGTCGGCCTCGCCGCGGAGCATGTTCTTGAGCTCGAGCTCCTCAATGGCTGTGAGTGCACGTGCATAGGCATCGTCCACCTCGTGCTCCTCAACCATCTCCTCGCGGAAAAGCTCCATTGCCATCTCGGCCTCTTCGGTGCGGTTGTTCACCTCCTTGTAGCCCTCAATCCATGCCTGCAGAGCCTTGACTTTCTTCATCTGAGCCTCGGCCTTCTTGGCATCGTCCCAGAAACCGGGAGCCTGTGTGCGGAGCTGTTCCTCCTCAACCTGTATAATCTTTTCGTCAATGGAAAGGTATTGTTTCAGGGCGGCTGTGCGCTCCTTTATGTCCTTCAACTGGTCGGCTGTAATCATCTTTGTTGTGTTATCTGTTAATTATTGTGCGAAGATACAACGATATTCAAAAATACGCAAATATAACGCGCGCGTTAAGGCTGTTTATTCGATATTAATTTAAAGAGCTTCTTGCTGTTTGTTGATAAAATCGTCTCTTTTGGTTTGGTATAACTCCCCGGCTGTTGTACCTTTGCACCCGAAAGAAAAGACTGTATGAAAGTAAGCGAAGCAAATGTAAAACAGGCTGTTGAGCTGTTGAAGGTTCTTATAAGTACCCCTTCAATAAGCCGCGAGGAGGGCGATGCTACCGATAAACTCCAGTTGTTCATTGAGCGTGGAGCACCGGTGAGGTGCGATGTGCGCCGTCACCTGAACAACCTGTGGTGCATTGCTCCCGGTTTCGACGCTTCGCGCCCAACGCTGTTGCTCGATGCCCACATTGACACCGTAAAGCCCGTGGCAGGGTGGAGCAAGCACCCTTTTACCCCTATTGTGGAGGGCGATGCCATCTATGGCCTTGGCAGTAATGACGACGGTGCTTCGCTGGTTACCATGTTGCAGGTATTTTACAACATCTGCCAAAAGCCGCAGCAGTACAATACCATATTCCTGGCCTCGGCCGAGGAGGAGGTGTCGGGAACTAACGGCATAGAGGCTGTGCTGCCCCATCTTCCCGCAATCAGTTGCGCCATTGTGGGCGAGCCCACATCAATGCAGCCGGCCATTGCCGAAAAGGGACTCATGGTACTCGATTGTGTTGCCGAGGGTGTCTCGGGGCACGCAGCCCGCAACGAGGGTGTCAATGCACTCTACAAGGCCATTACCGACATTGAGTGGTTCCGTGCCCACAACTGTACAAGGACTTCGGAACTGTTGGGCGATGTAAAGATGACCGTAACGCAGATAAATGCCGGTACACAACACAATGTAATCCCCGACAAATGCAGTTTTGTTGTTGATATACGCAGCAATGAGTGTTACTCGAACAAGGAACTGCTCGATATTATAAAGTCGAACGTCGGCAGCAATGTCACTGCGCGTTCAACAAGGCTCAACTCCTCGTTCATATCGCCCGAACACCCGCTGGTGAGGCGCGCCGTTGAAATGGGAGGTGTGCCTTATGGCTCGCCCACACTGTCAAACAATTCGCTGCTGGGCGGTATCCCCACGTTGAAGATGGGCCCCGGTGACACAACCCGCTCGCACACCGCCAACGAATATGTCCTCATCAGTGAAATACGCGACGGAATAGAGAAATTCTGCACAATGCTCGACGGGTTGAAATTGTAGAATTCAACGGTTATAAGAAAAGCAGGTTCATTATTCCTAAAAGGAGATATGAACCTGCTGTTTTTTTTATCAATGATATGGATGTTGACCCCAAATGTTGTTTTCCGGGCAAACTCTCAAAAGCACGTACGGGCGCAGTAAAAGAATCCATACTGCAGCAAACGGGATGTCTCCACTACGGTCGACATGACATCTTCACGTTTTTTTTGGAATGTGGGTCTACTGCTATGTTATTAACGTGAGTTCGATATAAGAATTTATACTAAAATTTAGCGTATTTTGTCATCTCGAACGTACGTGAGAGATCTCTTATTTTACGATATTTTTGAGATCCCTCGTCGCTACGCTCTGTCGGGATGACAGGTTCGCGATT
>JAZRRI010000023.1:0-45427 GCA_045650605.1 Bacteroidaceae bacterium
GCTTTACCTGTAGGAATAAGGTAGTTACGACCGTAACCACGTTTTACGTTTACGATATCGTCTTTGTAGCCCAAGTTAGCTACGTCTTCTTTCAAAATAAGTTCCATATATATTCCTCCAGTTTTATTATTTCAACATATCAGTTACATAAGGGAGCAAAGCGAGGTGGCGAGCACGTTTAACAGCTTGCGCAACTTTGCGTTGGAATTTCAACGAAGTACCAGTGATACGACGTGGAAGGATTTTACCTTGTTCATTCAAGAATTTTTTCAAGAATTCAGGGTCTTTATAATCTACATATTTAATGCCCATTTTTTTGAAACGGCAATATTTTTTCTTTGTGTTATCGACTGCAACAGGAGTCAAATAACGTACTTCTTGATTTGCTGCCATAAATTATTTCTCCTCTTGTTTAGCTTTATTAATACGTTTGTTAGCATATTCGAGAGCGTATTTATCAAGACGGAAAGTCAAGAAACGAATAACGCGCTCATCACGACGGAATTGCAATTCGAGTTTAGCAACCATAGATGGTTCTGCTTTGAATTGAATAAGTGAATAGAAACCTGTTGATTTCTTTTGGATAGGGTAAGCCAATTTTTTCAAACCCCACAACTCCTCATTTTCGATTTCTGCGCCATTAGCTACCAAGAAACCTTTGAATTTTTCTACAGCTTCCTTCATCTGAACGTCAGACAAAACGGGAGTCAAAATGAAAACGGTCTCGTATTGATTCATTTTTAATTAATAAATTGGTTAAACATTCGTTTTTACTAAACGCGGGTGCAAAGATAGACAATTTTTCTTAAACACAAAAGCCATTTGCAATCTTTTTGCCTAAACAGCTTCAAATAGTGCAATTGACACACTACCGGAGGATGCAACACCGCTTTTCGGGACAAAAACGGCTGTCCACAGCGCAATTCACTCACTATTTGCACCCCAAAACATCTATTTTTGGCAAAAAAATTTCGTTCTCTTAAGAATTATGTGTTTCTTTGCAGAAAGAATACAATAAAAAAATATATAGCACTATGGCAAAAAAGATTCAGATTCTCGGTTTTATTCTTATCATCGTCGGCGCCATACTCATTTCTTTGAGCATGACTTTGGCATGGAACAACAGCAACGCAATCAGCTTTGGTTCTGCAGGTTTGGTAATCGCCGGTATTGTAACATACGTTATGGCCGGTAAAAAGGCTATCAACGACGATATTACAAACAAGTAAGAAAGAGCCGTTCCTTTTTATAAAAGGAAAATCATTCAAGAACACAGACATAAAAAGAGCACTCCGTGGAGTGCTCTTTTTATGTCTGTGCAAGTGTACAGGGGTTACGCCTCGGCATCGGGAGCAATGAGTTTGTAGCCCTTGCCGTGAATGTTGATGATTTCAATATTCTCATCGGCCTTCAGGTGCTTGCGCAGCTTTGTTATATACACGTCCATGCTGCGGGCATTGAAGTAGTTGTCATCGCTCCACACAGTCTTGAGCGCATAGTCACGCTGAAGAATCTCGTTACGGTGAGCGCAAAGCAGGCTCAACAGCTCCGACTCCTTGGTAGTAAGCTTTGTCTGTTGGTCATCGATAGAAAGCACCTGCTTCTGTGTATCGAACAGGAAACGGCCAATCTTGTAGAGCGCATTCTCCTTGTTTTTCTTGCCACACACGCGGCGCAACACAGTCTCGATGCGCACCACCAGCACTTCCATGCTGAAAGGCTTTGTAATATAATCATCGGCACCAATCTTGAATCCCTCAAGAATATCCTCGTTCAACGATTTTGCAGTGAGGAATATGATGGGTATATCGGGGTTCACGGCACGAATCTCCTGCGCCAAAGTAAAACCGTCCTTTATAGGCATCATCACGTCAAATACACACAAATCAAATTTACCCTTTAGGAAAGCCTTATATCCGGCATCGCCATCGGGACAAAGCTCGGCATAATATCCCTTGGCCTGGAGGTATTCACGCAAAAGCATGCCCAGGTTCTCATCGTCCTCACATAGCAGTATTCTCTGTTTCTCTTCCATAATAAAATTATTTTAAAGGTAATACAATTACAAATTTAGTTCCCATGCCATATTCACTCTCGGCATGTATTGTTCCGCGGTGCGCCCTGATAATCTGCTTGACATAGGCCAATCCAAGGCCGAAGCCCTTGACATTGTGAACATTACCGGTGTGCACGCGGTAGAAGCGGTCGAAAATCTTCTTCAGATGCTCCTTTTTCATTCCAATGCCGTTATCCTTTAACGTGAGCACAAACTTGCCGCCCACATTGGAGGTTGCCACCTCAAGTTCAATGGGCACCTCCTGCTTCCTGTACTTAACGGCATTGTCGAGCAGGTTGAAGACCACATTGGTAAAATGCATCTCATCGACCTTAATAAATGGGTCGGTTGCATCGAGCGAAGTCTTTATAGAGCCACCGCTCTGCCCCACCTTCACGGCAAAGGTATTCACAATGCCCGCTATCAGTTCATTGGCATCGAGTTCCTTCATATTCAAGGCTGCGGTATTCTTGTCATCGAACATAGACATCTGCAGCACCTTGTCTACCTGGAAACGCAGGCGCTTTGTCTCGCTCGATATAACCCCCGACAGACGCTGGAACATTTCGGGCGACTTTGCAACGCTCTCGTCCTGCAACATCTGGGCTGCAAGCGATATTGCCGATATGGGTGTCTTGAACTCGTGGGTCATGTTGTTTATAAAGTCATTCTTCATCTTTGTTATCCTCTTGTGCCTTACAGCCATGTACAACGTGAACATGAATGTTATCAGCAGTACAAATGTAAAGAACAGCGAGGGTAACATAAATTTAACCGAAGCATATATAAATTTGTTCAACGCCGATTTTGGGAAACAGACCTCGAGCATTGCACCACGCACCGCATTGTCATTCTCGAACAGCGGCTGCTTTATCACCTTGCCACACTCCTCGACAACGCTGCTATATACCGTATCGCGACCATTGTGGTCGAGAAGTCTTATGCCGAACGGCAAATCACAACCATTGCTCTTAAGCTCGGCCGCGATATATTGCTCCAGGTTACCGAAATCTTCAATCCTGCTCTTCAGCGGTTTTGCCCCGGCACTCTCAAGCATATGGAAAATCACCTCGTCCAGCACATCGCGCTGATACTTTGCCCTCATTTTGAGCACATCGTGCTGCAGACGCTGAGCCTCCTCAACCGTGAGTGCCTTACTCAAATCCTTGATAAAGAAATCCTCGTCAAGGTGGTGATGGTTCTCGGGCACTGCAGTATTCACAGTTATTGTAGACACCACACCGCCGTTGTTGGTGGATGTGGTGTAGCTGCGCACAACCATGGACTTGCCGCCCACAAAACTACCTTTTTTAATATAACCGCTATTATCCTCGGTAAGGTACTTGCGCACCTCGTCCATTTCCAGTTTATGGGCAACATGATTAAGGCTTCTATGAGCCCCGTCATAGAACTGCCCCAGGCGCATATTGACAAGCAGATTGATATATGAAACCTGCATATACAGCAAAGCTACAAAACAAATGCCCATCACCGTGGCCACTGCACTTATTGTCATCTTCTTCATAATACAAATATAAAGACTACGTTTTCAAACATACAAATCGAACGGCAACTAATTTAAACCATTTTTCATTAATTAACAAAACTCAAATAATTAATTAATAATTTAACAACTAAAATATTACACTTTGAACACTTATTATTAAATACCACATCTTTTTAACATAAAGACAGAAGAGGATGGACTGACCGTCCATCCTCTTCCGTCATTATAAAATATATTACTATTATTCCTCGTCCTTTACTGCAAGCTCCTCGACAAGTTTGTTCTGTACATCGCCGGGAACGAGTTCATATGAAGAGGGAGACATTATGAACGATGCACGGCCTCCGGTGAGTGAGCTGAGGGTTGTTGAGTAAGACGCCATCTCCTTCAAAGGAACCTTGGCAATGAGCTTCTCGTAACCGTTCTCGCTCTCCATACCCATAATCATACCGCGACGTCCCTGGATGTCACTCATCACATCACCCATCTTGTCCGATGGCACGAATACCTCTACATCATATACAGGCTCAAGAACCTTTGGACCTGCCTCGCGGAATGCTGCGCTGAAGGCATTGCGGCCTGCGAGCATGAACGAGAGCTCGTTAGAGTCAACCGGGTGCATCTTGCCGTCGTAAACAATCACGCGCACGTCACGTGCATAAGAACCGGTAAGCGGACCGCGCTCCATACGTTCCATTACACCCTTGAGGATTGCAGGCATGAAGCGAGCATCGATGCTACCGCCCACAATACTGTTCACGAATACCAATTTGCCGCCCCATTCGAGTGTAACTTCCTCGGTAGCCTTGGCATTAATCTTGAATTCCTGACCGCCGAAACGGTAAACCTCCTGCAATGGCTTGCCCTCCTCGTATGGCTCGACAATCATGTGAACCTCGCCGAACTGGCCTGCACCACCCGACTGCTTCTTGTGACGGTAATCGGCACGCGCAGCCTTTGTAATGGTCTCGCGATAAGGAATCTTTGGCTCCTCGTACTTCACCATCACCTTCTCAACGTGCTCAAGACGCCATTTCAAAGTACGCAAGTGGAACTCACCCTGGCCATGAACAATTGTCTGACGAAGTTCCTTAGACTGCTCAACACGCCATGTAGGGTCTTCCTCATGCATGCGGTTGACAATCTGCATCATCTTCTCAATCTCGGACTCGTTCACAGGCTTGATGGCACGTGAATATTTTGATGCAGGATACTTCACAAGAGCAAACTTGTGTGTACAATCCTTTGCATTCAGTGTATTACCAATCTTGATATCCTTCAACTTCACCGTACAGCCAAGGTCACCGGCCTTCAACTCATCGACAGCCACACGGTTTGCACCTGCACTGCAGAAAATCTGCGCAATGCGCTCCTTTGAACCACGGTCGGCATTCACAAGGTCGTCACCGGCCTTCAATGTACCGCTCATCACCTTAAAGTAGTTCACTTCACCGATATGTGGCTCAACAGATGTCTTGTAGAAGAAGATTGATGTTGAAGCCTCGCTGTCATAAGGCACGGTCTCGCCATCTGCATTGACAGGCTGTGGCATGTCGGTAATCTCGGGTGCCACATTTGCAAGGAACTCGAGCAAACGGCTAACTGCAACGTCGGTAGAAGCTGAACAGCAGAGCACTGGATATACACTGTCGGTCTCAAGGCCAAGACGTGCACCCTTGCGGATTTCGTCGGTTGTCAACTCCTCGCTCTCGAAGAACTTGTCCATCAAGCCCTCCTCGTTCTCGGCAGCCTTCTCAACAAGCTCCATGTGGAGAGCCTTTGCCTTCTCCAACTCGCCGGCAGGAATATCCTCAACAAGTGGTGGCTGACCCTCACCTGTGTAAGTGAGCTTCTTCATCAACAGAACGTCGATGATGGTGCTGAAACCGGGACCTGCGTTCAATGGATACTGAACAGGAACAACCTTTGAGCCATAAATTGACTGCAACTGTTCGATAATTGTATCATAGTCACACTTCTCATGATCGACCTGGTTAACCACGAACATCATTGGCTTCTTCATCTTCTTCACATAACGGTAGCAGTTCTGTGTACCCACCTCAACACCATACTGGCCGTTGATGACCATCATTGCCAAGTCGGCAACAGTCATAGCGCTCACTGCACTGCCTGCGAAGTCATCGGAACCCGGGCAATCGATAAGGTTCAGTTTCTTGCCCGCCTGCTCAATCTGGAATACAGTCGAAAACACCGAATAGCCATACTCATGTTCAACAGGGAAGTAGTCGCTAACGGTGTTCTTTGCCTCAATAGTACCTCTACGTTTAATGATTCCACCCTCATAGAGCATAGCCTCTGTGAGAGTGGTTTTTCCAGAGCCGGAACATCCTACAATCGCAATGTTCTTGATTTCGTTAGTCTGATAAGTTTTCATATTATTTTGTTTTTTTAGTTTATGGAATGAGAATGGGGTTAAAACAAATAATCTTCATCATTCAGAATAGTTTTTATTCACCTTCGCCCTTAACTCCATCCCAAAAGGTTAGTTAGTTTTTTAAAAGTGATGGCAATGTAGGAATTTTTCAAAACAAAAGCAAATAGAACGGGAATGTTTTTTCAAAAAGAGATAAAAAAAGTAACTTCGCGGTAAATTTTTAACAGAAAGCAACAAATGGCCGGCATTTATATACATATTCCATTCTGCAAGCAGCGCTGCAACTACTGCGCATTCTACTCCACTACCTTATATAATATAAGGGAAAGGTATGTCGATGCACTATGCAAGGAGATTGCCATGCGCAAGGAGTATGCCGCCAACGCGCCCATTGAAACCATCTATTTCGGTGGTGGAACGCCATCCACACTGACAATGGAGCAGCTGAAGAAAGTATGTGACGCGATATATTCCACACAGAGCGTTTCGCCCATAGCCGAGGTTACCATAGAGTGCAACCCCGATGACCTCACCCCGGAATTCCTGGCACAGCTAAAAAAGTTTCCGTTCAACCGCATAAGCATGGGAGTACAGAGCTTCAACGACACGCAACTGAAGCGCCTTGGCCGCCGCCACAATTCCGACAAGGCACGGCAAGCCGTCAGGAATGCCCGCGAAGCAGGGTATGACAACATAAGCATAGACCTGATATTTGCCCTCCCCGGTTCAACAATCGCCGAGTGGGAGCACGACCTTGACAGCGCCATAGCGCTGCGCCCCGACCACCTGTCGGCCTATAACCTGACATACGAGGAGGGGACACCACTGCACCGCGCCCTTGAACGCGGCGACTTCACTGAGCTGAGCGAGGAGGAGAACATAGAACAGTTCCAGATGCTTATTGCAAAACTAAAAGAGGCCGGCTACCGCCACTACGAAATATCGAACTTTGCATTGCCCGGACGCGAAAGCCGCCACAACAGCAGCTACTGGAACGACACACCATACATTGGTATTGGAGCGGCAGCCCACTCCTATAACGGAACGTCGCGCCAATGGAACATTGCCGACATAAAAGAGTACATAGAAGGAGTCGAGAGCGATGTCCCTAACTTTGAAATTGAAGAACTGACCGAAGAGGAGCGCTACAATGACACCATCCTCACCCGCCTGCGCACCGCAAAAGGGTTACCGCTTGCATGGATGAAAGAGAGATTCTGCGAAAAGCTATACAACTACATGCTGCGCAGTGCCGAAAAAGAGATTGCACTTGGCAACCTGAAAAAAGAGAACGGCTCGCTGTCACTAACAGAAAAAGGTATATTCATCAGCGATGCGGTGATAAGAGAGCTGATTTTTATATAATATAACGTGAGTTCGATATAAGAATTTATACTAAAATTTAGCGTGTTTTGTCATCTCGAACGTACGTGAGAGATCTCTTATTTTACGATATTTTTGAGATCCCTCGTCGCTACGCTCTGTCGGGATGACAGGTTCGCTATTTGATTTAGCTTATATCAAACTCACGTTAATATAACAAAACAACTATAACAAAAACCGCAGCAAGCTGCTGCGGTTTTTGTTATCAGATTCTATCTCCCAAATAGCTCTTCAAGGCCATCACATACTCCTCAAAGGCCGAGATTCCGTCGGGGGTTATTGAACAAGTCGTACGGGGCATTTTTCCTTTAAATCCCTTTTCCACCGTTATATACCCGGCTTTTTGCAATTTATCCAGTTGTACGCTCAGGTTGCCTGCCGTTGCATTTGTCCGCTCCTTGATGTACACAAAATCGGCACTCTCTACAGTCATCAACAAAGAGACAACTGCAAGACGAAGTTCGGAATGTAACAACGGATTAAGTTCTTTAAACATTTTTCTTACGGTTAAGGATATGACCCGGAACAACAAGCAACATAAATATTATTACTGCAAAGATAATACATTCTGTCAAATAAAGCCCTCCAGAAGCAACATCTTGGATTGTATGGTAACGTACATAAGCAAACTTAGCAATGGCGAATGTCACCGGCGAGATTATCGCAACCACTCCAATCCTTTTTACAACCTTATCCTTTATGACAACAGCTGTCACGTATGTGCCCACTCCCATGAGCACAACGACTGTGGAAAAGACACTGATACCGAACCCGCAATAGAGAGGTATGAACATAGATGCAATACCAATACCTGTCCACACAGCACCCACACAACGGTCTATGTAGTTTACCGCACCTCTCTCCTGCCTGTTCAGGCAAAGCATAAGCGGCCATCCTATCAAAGGTATCGCAAACCATAACCATAGGTATGGCATAAAGTCATCAGCAAAAGCCACTATCAAAGCCTGTATAATCGAAACAAGCACAGTCGTGTACCCCCAGATAAGAAAAGGTGTTCCAAAATCCCGTCCCATTCGCGCACGTGAGTCATTTATCATTGAGGTAATAAGTTCAAGACTCTCGGCCTCATTCATTTTTCTTTCTTCCATAATAATAATTTTATTTGTAACACATCAAGTAGAAATGGATATCCGCAACAAATATAAAGTAGTTTATGTTATAAACCAAATATTTTTTGATTATTTATTTCGGAGAATAGAAAAATAATACGCACAAAAAAAATCGGAGTGTCCGCCAAGAACACTCCGACATTCTAATTTATAGCTTCAATTACATCAAGCTGTTTGCAAGTGCGAGAATCTCCTCACCGATTGCATCTGCAGCCTCCTGGGTTGGACCCTCGGAATAGATGCGGATGATTGGCTCGGTGTTGCTCTTGCGCAAGTGAACCCATGTCTCGGGAAAATCGAGCTTTACACCGTCAACGGTGTTGATTTCGGCCTTGCCTGCGTATGTAGCCTTGATTTTCTCAAGGATGGCATCAACATCACAACCTGGCTTCAAATCGATACGGTTCTTGCCCATGAAGTATGCAGGATATGTTGCACGGAGCTCGCTGACGGTCTTCTTCTCGTGAGCAAGGTGGCTCAAGAACAAGCAGATACCTACCAAAGCATCACGGCCGGCGTGGCATGCAGGATAGATTACACCGCCATTACCCTCACCACCGATGATAGCGTTTGTCTCGCGCATCTTGGTAACAACGTTCACCTCACCTACTGCCGAAGCTGTGTATGTGCAGCCGTGAGCGTTTGTAACGTCGCGCAGAGCACGTGTTGAGCTGAGGTTTGAAACGGTATTTCCCGGAGTGTGTCTCAATACATAGTCGGCAACAGTGACAAGTGTATACTCCTCGCCGTACATCTCACCATTCTCGCAGATGATAGCCAAACGGTCTACGTCGGGGTCAACAACAAATGCAACATCGTTGCCACCCTTTGCCATCAAGCCCATGATATCGCCAAGGTTCTTTGCCAAAGGCTCGGGATTGTGCTGGAAATCGCCTGTAGGCTCGCAGTAGAGCTTGTCGACCTTTGTGATACCCAACTTCTCGAAAAGTTTTGGAAGGATGACACCACCCACCGAGTTAACACAGTCGATAGCGACCTTGAAACCTGCTGCCTTGATGGCCTCGACATCAACAAGTGGCAAAGCAAGAACAGCCTCAATGTGCTTGTCATCATATGACTCGTCGAGACGGTACTTACCCAATGTCTCTACATCGGCATAGTCGAACTCCTCGGCAGCAGCAATGCGCAGAACCTCCTGACCCTCGGCAGCGTTCAAGAACTCACCCTTCTCATTGAGGAGTTTAAGAGCGTTCCACTGGCGTGGGTTGTGGCTTGCAGTGAGGATGATACCACCACAAGCGTCCTCCATGGTAACAGCAACCTCGGTTGTCGGGGTAGATGCCAGACCTATGTCTACAACATCGAAGCCCATACCCATGAGAGTACCGCAGACAATCTTGTTGACCATCTCGCCCGAGAGACGGGCATCGCGGCCTACAACTATCTTGTTGCTTGTCTTTGTGGTTGTCTTACGTATCAGCGCTGCATACGCCGATGTCAACTTCACAACATCAAGAGGAGTCAAACCTTCATCGGCTCTGCCGCCGATGGTACCTCTGATACCCGAAATAGATTTAATAAGTGTCATGTCTTTTATAGTTATTTAAAAGTTATTCAGGAATAATCACCGAAACACTCGGCTGGTATGATATCTGGTAAAGGCAAGGATATACATACGTTGCCGCATTGGAAGTGCCTTTTGTGTGGGGCACAATTATATTAACTTTTGCAAGGTTGCTCTGTTTGCGTGTAAAGGTAAGGAAACGCAAGGGTACAAGCCAACCGGTCGGCACAGAACCGCCATATACCGTTTTCATAACACCCGAAGTGAATGTGGCCTGATATGAGCCACTGGTATTGGTAACGCGTATCTCATCAGGGTCGGCCGAATAGAGATTGGCTGTTATGGTGTCATCCTCCTGTATATTATACTCAAAATAACGCACCAACAGGTCTACATTATCGCCATCCTTGATGGAGTATGCTGTCGCATCCTTTTTCTTCGGGTTATTCACAATCTGCACATAAATATCATCCACCAGTACATATTCATTTTTGCTGACATCGGTGGCTGAATCGTTCGCAACAAACTGCTCGAACGATATTATATTTATGCCCTTCTCCTTTATGTAGGCATTCACGGCATCGCGCTCCTTCTCCTTCATCTCGGAATAGGTAACGGTGTCGTCGCACGACGCAAAAAACAGCGCCAAGAGCAAAAAGAGTGAAAACTTGCAAAATTTGTCTTTCAACATACTGATATTCAAAACCTCTCTACTTTGTTCAACTTTCAAAAATACAACTTTTTGCGAAGATACAAAAACTAAAGCAAAAAAAGCAGAACATTATTATGAAATAATCATAAAACCACATAGAATCTGCTTTTTCAGACACAAAAGCATAAATGTCTGCTATAGAGACAAAAGGTTATCACTCGGCTCTAAAGGACTTCTTTTTCTCGGCCTTGTTTGTCCTGTAAAGACGTTTTGCTTCATTGAGCTTTTCGAGTTCGGCGGCAGCTCGCGTGTTACCGTCGGCAGCCTTGCTCTCAAGCTCGGCAAGTTCCTTTGCATACATTCTCAACGCTCTGGAGCAATCGGCATTCTGTTCACGCTCCAACGTGCGGAACTCCTCCTTGTTGCTTGCCATGAGTACCTTCTCGGCAGCATTCTCATATACTGCTATTATACTGTCACAAGCATCATTGCCGCTGCACGAAAGCAGGAGTGCAGTCAAAGCTGCCATAAATATCTTTTTCATATGATTCAATTTAAATTCAGGATGTCGAAGAGACAACCTTACAATTACTCTGTCAATTCTATCTTATACCTCTGCAATGCCTGTTTGAAGCGTTCTACAGCCATCTCCATTGTGCCATAGAGCTCACCACCCGAAGCGTTCTTGTGGCCGCCGCCATTGAAGAATTCGGCAGCCACGCTGTTGCAAGGAAAGTCGTCGACACTGCGCAACGATACATTTATCTTGCCCGGAGACTCCTCGCGCAGGAAGCATGAGAAACGCACGCCCTTTACCTGCAACGGTTGATTCACAAGCCCCTCGGTGTCGCCTTTTGAGACATAGAAGCGCATGAGTTCGCTGTGCGAAAGGGTTATGAGTGCTGCATTGTATTTGTTATAGACCTTCAGTTTGTCATACATGGCATAGCCCCACAAGCGCATTCTTGTCACCGACGAGGTATAGAATACCTTGCGGTATATCCAATCCTTGTCAATACCCTTGCCGAGCAGCTCTGCTATAATAAGATAGACATCCTTGCGGGTAGAGGCATAGGCAAACGCGCCTGTATCGGTCATCATGCCGGTATAAATGCACTGCGCCATCTCAAAGCTCAAGGCTTCGACACCGCCCAGAGCTGTTATTACCCTGAATACAAGCTCGCATGTAGAGCATGCCTCGGGGTGCGAAACAAGCACATCGAACTCATCGGACGGTTGTGGGTGATGGTCGACAAGAACCTTTTTTGCCGATGAGGACAAAAGTGATGTACAGACATCTCCGGTGCGTGAAAGTACGTTGAAATCGAGGCAGAAAAGGACATCGGCCTCAGCAATTGCAGTGTCACAGCACTCTTTCTCTTTATCGTAGAACAGGACATCATCGGCACCCGGGACCCACGAAAGGAATGCCGGAAACACATTGGGCAAGACAACCACAGCCTCTTTACCCATGCTACGCAAAAAGTTGCACATCGCCAAAGTAGAGCCCACGGCATCACCATCGGGGTTCTTGTGCGCAAGAACCACGAACCGGTGTCCTCTTTCAACAACCTGCCTTATAGCATCAATGTTCTGTTGTGATATCAAATTCTCAAGCATATTCCGATATTTTCTTTTTCAAGATACGAAGATATTACATCGAAAGCAAAAAGCACACCTTTTGAACCATTTATTTTCCGCGCAAAGGGATAATTTCAAAATTATCGTCATGCGATACAATCTTCAAGGCTCCGTTCCTTGAGATATCCACAGCCTCTACACCCAGCACTGCACACTCGCGCAAGATTCTGTCGCGGCTACGCTTGTATAGCGACGCGTCGAGCAGCATACAACTTGCAGGATATACCTCTAAAAGCTCCTCAACAGGCCCAAGAAAACCGCGGCAAAGAACCAGCACATCCACCGGTTCTGCAAAAACATTATCGCGCCACAGTTCATCGGCAAGCAGCCTTATTTTAAGGCCATCATATTCAAGCACACCGTTGCTGAAGGCAAAGGCTTCGCACTCATAATCGCCATCTACCCACCGGGGTTCGGGCATTTTCTCGCGCTTTATATATGGCGAAGAGGTATATTCATACTCGGCATCCAGCTGCGGGACAGTCGACAGCAGCCAATTATCGCCACCCTGCGCCACAACATGCAGCAGCGGATTCTTGCTGTTATTATACACAATCACTCCATCGGGCTGCATCTCCTTGCCACCAAGAAAAGAACCGACAACAAGCAGCACCAGCGAGCAACCTGTCACAAACAGTACCTGTAGCCAACGGCGGTTTATGAGTGCATATGACAGAGCAGCAAGTGCCAATGCCGCACAAACGGCACCGGGCACACCAATGGGTGGCAACGCCAACGACGCACCCGGCAGGGAGGCAATGAACGAAGCACCCCCGTTCATGACAGACGTAACAAATTGCAAGGCTGCAGCAAACAACATTCTCAAAGGTGCAAAGAACGAGGTTACAAGCAACAACAAAGCCAATACCATCAAAACAAATGCCAATGGAACGACAAGAATGTTGGTCAACAGGGAGTAGAGCGGCAGAATACCGAAGTGATACCACACAAACGGCAACGTTCCCACCTGTGCCGCGAGAGTCAGAATAAGCAGATTGGCTACATAACGGTACAGCCTGCCGTGTTCAGCCACGTTCAACACCTCTTGCAAAGGTGGTGTAAGCAACAGTATGGCAAAGACAGCCGAGAACGAGAGCTGAAAACTCACGTCAAAAAGCAGATGGGGCGAGAAGAGGAGCATTGCAATTGCCGCAAAGGCCAAAGAACTGACCGATGACGGTTCCTGGCGCAGACAACGGCCAAGCGACATCAGCGAGAAGAGAGTGGCTGCGCGCACCACAGATGCCGGCAAGCCTGCCACATAAGCGAATGCCCAAAGCACTGCAATAACAACCGCTTCGCGCAGCACAACAACAAGGCGGTTACGTCCGCGATAAGGGAACAGAAAAGAGAGCAGCATGTATATAATGCCAAGATGCAGCCCCGAGAGCGCCAGTATGTGACTCGCGCCGGCAGCAGTGTAGCTCTCCTTCAATTCCTGCGGAAAGTCGCGTTTCTCGCCCACCGTCAATGCCGAAAGCAATGACAGCCCGTCACCCTCAAAACCAAGCCTGCGGTATTGCTCCACGACCCTTTCGCGCATGAACAATGCACGCATGGCAAGCGTCTTTTCGCCACAAGCGATATGTTCCCAAGCATCGCCCCAAACATAGGCCGAGCCGGTAATACCTTTGATATAATAGAAGTTCTCGATATCAAATTCTGCAGGATTGCCGCCATTTGCAGGCGGACGCACCTCGGCCTTAAAACGCAAGATATCGCCTACTTCAAGAGCATCGCCCTCAACCGAACGGGGGAAATAGAGATAGACATCACCCTCCCTGCGGGAACCGTCGACACGCGCAGAGTCAGCATCCACCACTTTGGCAAGCACCTTTGTGGATGTCCCTTTATGCACTGGCACCTCGAGCAGTTGCGCCTCATACATGCGGGTACCGCTTTCCCATTGGGGGAGCATCGCATCATGTTGCTTATACTCAACATAAGCACCGGCCGCAAACATAAAAAGGGATACTCCTGCACCGAACAGCCATTTGGAAGCCTTGTGCAACAAGCCACACAACAACACGAACAGCGACAAAGCCGCCAATGAGAGAATCACAGCACTGCTCATGCGCAAAGAGCATGCAAGAGCAATACCAACCATCATTGGTATTGCCAACTTCAGCAAAGGATTACCACTGAACAGTCGATTACCGGCCACTGTATGCTATATAATTAAAGCGCACGCAACGCCGAAATAACGGCATGCGGGTCGGCATCTTTGAACACCGCATTACCGGCAACAAGAGCATCGGATCCCGCAGCGGCAAGCAACTTGCCGGTCTCCACGTTCACACCACCGTCTACCTCAATGAGAGCCTTTGAGCCGGTAGAATCAATAAGTTCACGCAACTCGCGTACCTTGTTCACTGTGTGAGGGATGAACTTCTGACCACCGAAACCGGGGTTCACGCTCATGAGCAACACCAGGTCGAGTTCATGGATAATGTCCTTGAGCAGGTGCACAGGTGTAGATGGGTTAAGAGTGACACCAGCCATCATTCCGGCATCCTTTATCTGCGTAACGGCACGGTGCAGGTGAGCGCAGGCCTCGTAGTGGACATTCATTATCTTTGCGCCCAAATCCTTTACAGCAGGCAGATAGTTCATTGGTTCAACCACCATAAGGTGTACATCGAGCGGTTTCTCGCAAAGCTCGGCAACATATTTGAGCACAGGAGGGCCAAAAGAGAGGTTGGGAACGAACACGCCGTCCATAATATCTATATGCAACCACTCGCAGGCGCTACTGTTAATCATCTTCAAATCCTCTTGCAAGTTGCCGAAATTCGCCGACAACAACGATGGTGAAACTATCTGTGCCATTTCTTTTCAAATTTATATTGCGAAGATAGTACAAAGAGCGTTGAAATGCAAAGCAACCGGGACAAAAAACGTATCAACCGTCTTTTTCGCTCCATTGGCTACAGGACTAGTTGATTATGTGCCATTTTTTTATTTATTTTGCAATTAGATGCAAGTCAAAAACAAACACAAGCAATATATGAAGAAAATTTTATTCCATGCACTGCTTTTTATCGCATGCATATCACAGGCTAACGCACAGGAGTTTTTCTCACAGGCGTTCAAGAACGGCACTCCGGTGCACATATCAAACAACCGCGACAAGGCATTCGCCATAAAGGCCGGCAAGGCCGGCGAAGATGCAAAGAGCGGCAAGTCGGCATATACAGACGATGAAATCTGGTACCTTGTGGGCAATGCCGACGGGTTCAAGATGTACAACCACGCGCTGGGCAAGAAATACGCGTTGAAACTGGAAGGCAACGAAAGCGGTGCGGCAGCAATAATGGCAAGCGCAAAGGAAGCAACACTGCTCACCATCACAGCGCAGGAGGATGGCAGTTATGCCATCTCGCCCAAAGATGCTCCAGGTGAGAGCTTCAACATGTTCGGCGGTGCAGGCAGGGACATAAAGCTCTATTCAAGCAGCGACAAGGGCGGTCATTGGAACGTCATGACCATTGACATGAGCCGCTCACTTGAAATAGTATACAATATAGACCGTGAAGGCGCACTCGAAACCAACTACAAGGTCGGTGAGATTGCCATATCTATTGACGGTCAGGCCGGAGCTATCATTATTGACAGCAACAACATACCGGAGAGCACTGTATGCTATCTGCCAAAGGACGCAAAAGTAGGCATTGCATGCAAGAAAGCATACCATGGATGGAAGATGAACGTTAACGGCAGCGAGGAGATTGCAGAGCAGCCACTGCCAGAGAAAGGTTTACAGGTGACAATCAACATCACAGCCGACAAGGAGAACCGTTACCAGTACCTCTACTACTCTCCCGACGAGAAGGGAATACCCTACCGTATCCCGGCCATAACCACAACAGCCAACGGTTATGTATTCGCCATCAACGACTACCGCCCATGCGGCAACGATATTGGTTTTGGCGAGGTTGACCTTATGATGCGCCACAGCACAAAAGCCGGCGAAGAGTGGGACGGCACATCGTGGACCGCACCCGTGAAGATTGCCGACGGTGTTGGCAAGGACGCCACAGAGACATGGCTTACAGGATTCGGTGACCCCGCTATTGTTGCCGACCGCGAACGCAACGAGATTCTTGTCATGAGCGTATGCGGAAACCGCGTATGCTGGCACGGCAACTACGGTGCAGGCACAGCTGAGAACCCCGAGAACCCCAACCGCATGGCACGTCTGCGCATTATATATAATGAGGAGACAGGCGAATGGAAAGCAACAGAGCCCGAAGAGGTGACATATGACATCTATCCTCTGTTCAAGGACAAGGAGGGCAAGGCACATGTGGGTTCAATGTTCATTGGAGCAGGCCGCATTGCACAGAGCAGCATGATAAAGGTGGGCGACTACTACCGCATATATTGCGCGGTGTGGGCTGTCGAGACAGGCAGCTACCGCCACCACAACTATGCGCTTTACTCCGACGACTTCGGAAAGACATGGAACCTCCTTGGCGAGCTTGGCAACGATTTCAACGACAGTCCTGCCCCCTACGGTAACGAGCCGAAGTGCGAGGAGTTGCCCGACGGCAGTGTGCTCTTAAGCAGCCGCAAGGGATATGGCCGCTACTTCAACGTGTTCCACTACACCAACTTTGAGAAGGCCGAGGGTTACTGGGACGGCGCCGTGGCAACCGACCAGGTGGGCAACCTGAAATTCGGCAGCAACGACACCAACGGCGAGCCTTTGCGCATTGGCAACGTACTGTTCCAGTCCGTACCCACCGGCAACAACCGTAGCGGAGTGTCAATCTTCTATAAGGAACTTTCAGATGACCCTGCAACATACACACCGACCGAACTGTCGAATGGTTGGAGAAAGATTCAGATTACCGACCGCGAGTCGGCCTACTCATCAATGTGTATACTGCCCGACGGCAACATAGGCCTCTACTACGAGGAGGAGCCGGGCGGTTACTCAATGGTATACGTACCGGTAGAACTGGCAAATACACTTGATGCAATAACATATGGCGCACTGCCGTTCCGTTGCAATACATGCAAGAAAGGCAGGGAGGCCGAAATCATTTTCCTTCTTATTGATGATATGTAAGAAGAATATCCCCAACGTATATAATCTGCCCCGCTGATATCACAACATCAGCGGGGCAGATTATATATCATAAGCCTTGGTTAAACTCTCGTCCCAAGCAATTACTCAAACGAGCGCAGGAGAGCAATCTCCTCGGCCCAACGAGCCTCATCGGGCGTTTCAAGGATAATTGGCATATTATTGAAACGCGGGTCTTTCATAAAGCGTTTGAAGAAATCGATGCCAAGCAGACCAATGCCCACACTGTCATGCCTGTCGACACGTGAGCCAAGCGGTTTCTTGGTATCATTGAGATGGATGGCCTTCAGATATTCCAGACCAACAACACGCTCCAGTTCCCCGAAAGCGCCGTCGTAATCGCCTACAATATCATAGCCGGCCGAATAGAAGTGGCAGGTATCGATACACACACCCACGCGGCTCTTGTCGTCCACACGGTCAATGATGTAACGTATTTCCTCCAATTTATTGCCAACATTGCTGCCCTGCCCTGCCGTGTTCTCAATGACAGCTGTAACACCTGTTGTCTTTGAGAGCGCAAGGTTTATGTTTGCCGCAATCTCGTCAAGGCACTGCTCGACAGGAATCTTGTTCAAGTGGCTACCGGGGTGGAAGTTGAGCATGGTGAGACCAAGCTGCTCGCAACGCTGCATCTCGTCGAGGAACGCTGCACGCGACTTCTGCAGTGCCTCTTCATCTGGGTTACCCAAATTTATAAGGTAACTGTCATGGGGCAATATATATTGTGGTTCAAAACCACCCTTACGGCAGTTCTCTTTGAAAAGTTCTATACTCTTTGCCGTGAGCGGAGCCGCCACCCACTGACGCTGGTTCTTGGTAAACAGGGCGAAGGCATTGGCGCCTACAGCCGTGGCGTTCAGCGGAGCATTCTCAACACCGCCGCTTGCCGAAACATGGGGTCCTATGAATTTCATATCCAATTATCTTTTTTATTGCGAAAATAATAAAATATATGCCGGCAAAGGCTTTTTTATCAAAAATTAACCCTTGCCGGCACTTTCGGTCACTTGAACAGTTTCTTAGAGTTTTGGTTCAGCACTCTCGGCTGTAACCTGCAGGGCAAAGAACTTGTTACCACCACGCAACAGGTTACGCACCTCACTGAGAAGCTCGTGGCTCTCCTGGATAAGGTTCAGATAGACAAAGTCCATTCGCAAACTACCACCACTCTGATGCAGACGCATTGTCTGTGTCTTGCGCAGGTTTGCAAGCTGATGCTTGAGGTTCTTGGCACGTGTGGATACCTCCTCGGCATTCATATAGTTTCCTGTCGCAATTATCTCGTTGATATCCATGAGCACCTTGTAAACTTCGCTACAATATGGCGAGAACTCCTCGACATAGCTCTTTGAGAGCGGGTTGAAGCTATTGTCGGCATGCTCTTTCATCGGTTCACCGATACGTGTAAGTGTATTGAGCATCTGCTGGCAGCTGTTTGTACACAAGTGATACCATGTGCTGCGTTCGAATGCCATCTGCTGGTCGATGCGCTGCAGACCGCGTGTCTCGGAACGGCGCTGCTTCTTCATCAAGGCCTTCTCCTCAACAATCTTAATCAATGTACTCTTGAGCGGACGCAGGGCATCCCTTGAGAAGGAGTCGAACATCTTCTTGTAAGCCTCGGCCGAGAATGCAAGTGTGTGCGAGAGGGTATCGGCAGTGTGGGACTTGAGATTCTCCCAAACCTCGTCCTGGTCGTCGGACTTCAGGATGACCTCCATCTTTGCATCGACAGTCTCGGCAGCTTTCTTCTTGTTATAGTTTACATGGCTACGGATGAGCAGATAGATTACAATTGCAATCATTACATACATTGCAATGACACCTCCGTAATTCATTATGCTGGACACAAGAGCTGCAATGATGAATGCAGCACCGGCAGTTATGAACCATCCGCCGATTACCGAAACCACACCTGTTACACGATATACAGCACTCTCCCTGCCCCATGCACGGTCGGCAAGTGAAGAACCCATACCAACCATAAATGTCACGTATGTTGTTGAGAGCGGCAATTTCAACGACGTACCCACTGCAATGAGCAAACCGGCAAGCACAAGGTTAACCGATGCGCGCACAAGGTCAAAGGCAACATCCTCGCGCTCCTCAAGCGGAGCAAAACGCTTGCCAATCCATCTTTTCACACTTTCGGGAGTATTGCGTGTCACGGCATCGACAAGTTTTGACACAGCACGTACAAGGTTACGTGCAACCGACGATGTACCGAACATCTCGTTCTCCTCGTTCTGCTGGCTTGAAAGGTCGATTGATGTCTGCAACACCTTGCGGGCTTTCTTGCTTGTGAAAAGCGCATATACCATGACAGCACCTGCACCTACAAGGAACATGATGTTTGTTGTTGCCGGCATGCCAAGCGATTCCATTGTCATAGTCACGTTACCGCCATTGGCAACAAGAGTCTGGAAAGACTCGAGACCGGCAAGTGTAACACCGATGAAGTTCACAAGGTCATTGCCCGCAAATGCCATTGCAAGCGAGAATGTACCCATGAGCACAACCACCTTAAGGACATTGACCTTGCAGAAGTGCAACAGCTGCATCACTATCGTGAGCACGACAAAAGCACAAAGTATGAACATACCGGTCTCCTCGAACACAAACTCCTGAACGCTTGCGGGGAGCATTGCTTTAAGAGAACTGCCTTTCAAGCCCTTTACGATCATGAAGTATATGATTGCTGTAGATGCGAAACCGCCATAGAGTCCAATCTTGCGTCCCAGATTCTTGCGATAGTGGAATGTGAAGACTACACGTGATATCCACTGCACTACAAGACCGAACACAAAGGCAATGGCCACAGAAAGGAAGATTGAGATAATGATTGTCATGGCCCTGTCCGTATTGAGCATACCCAATCCCTCGCCCGATGATGAGAGTAACGCTGTGATGAACGATGCACCAAGCAACTCAAACACCATTGACACGGTTGTTGATGTCGGCAGACCAAGCGAGTTGAAGAGGTCGAGCAGGAATACGTCACTGATGACCACCGCAAGATAGATGCACATCACGTTCTCAAAGGTGAAGAACGAGGGGTCGAAAATACCATGACGCGCCACATCCATCATTCCGCTGCTGAAAGCAGCACCTACAAAGACACCCACCGCTGCAACAATGAGCACATGTTTGATTTTTGCAGCCCTTGAACCGACCGCCGAACTGAGGAAGTTCACGGCATCATTGCTCACACCTACTGTAAGGTCAATGATGGCAAGGACAAACATAAAGGCAATCACAAACATATAGGAGAGTTCCAATGAACTGAGCCCCGATACGTAAGAGATAATGTTGTTAAAGAAATCCATATATCATTAATTTATGTTTTTCACAATATTACGGTTTCTTACCGGTGAAAAGGCAGCCACAATATCTACAGACCTGCCACAGGTATGCATCAGGCGAAACCTTTCACGTTACAAAAATATTCATTATTTCTATAAAACAAAATAAAATATGATAAAAATCGTAAAGCGGAGGGTGCAAAAATAAGCCCCGGAGCTGCAGGACCTCCGGGGAAAACATAAGTTTTATAACATTGGAAACGGATTAGAAATCATATCTGGCCGAAAGATTTATTCGATTGGCATTGTAGGTCTTACCGTCAAAGTCAAAGCGCCAGCCATGGAGGTACTCTATTCCAAGTTGCATATTATCAGTCACATTATAGAAGAAGTTTGCAGCCACATACTGACCTTTCTGATACCCGCCGGGGTTAGCCTCGCCGAAGCCTTTGCGCGAGTGGAGCACCGTCTGGCTGTATGTTGCCGAAGCAAGGAAACGCGTGCCGAAGTTGTACTGGATACCTGCATACCAGCTCTCGCTTGTAAGCATCATTGCATTGCCGGGTGTTGTGGGGTCGGGTACCACATCCACACCCACATTGGAGATATTGTTCACAAGCGAGCCGATACCCTCGCCAACGGTATACTGTCCGCGCAGCTGCAGACCGGCCATAGTGGCAATCATACTGGCCTGGACACCCCAGCCCACTTTGTCGTTATCCTTGCCTGTTATCTTGTCGACATACGAGATGTCGCGCATTATGGCGCCGAGACGTATGTGGTTCTGCGGGTCATTGAACAGGTTGTACTGCACATAAATAGGAATATTGGGTACACGTTGCGCATCAATGGTAAAGGTCTCGTTCTCGGTAGCATTCACATTGGGAGCCTCGAGTGAAATACCCATTGAGAGACCGAAGTCGAAGCCATAGCGCAACATCACCTGCGTAGCACGGTAGAACGTCATACCGCAAGGGCCACCATAGTCAATGGTTACCGGGATTGCCGCCAAGTCCATGAACGAACCCACAGAATAACCAATCTTGAGATACTTGGTGCTCATGTAGGCATTCTGCAACTGCAACCCAAGTCCGCTGCCGCGCCAGTTGGCCGACGTGAACACTTCGAAATCACCTAGCAGGCGGCTGTTTCCCACAAGTTTAAGGAAGAGGACAGAGTTTGTCATATCCATCCTGAACTGGCTCGATGGCGCACCGCCACGCTGTATGGCCGACGGCAGGAAATCGACATTGTCGACAGCGCGGTCAAAATCGTACTCGATTTTTGTCTGCAGATAACCACCGATACCGAGTCCCCACTTGCCCTTTTGGTCAACAAGAACAAAGCGCGGTGCACGGGGGTCATTGTGGTAGGGACTTTGCGAGTTCTGGAAAATCTCCACCACATCGGGAGCCTCGTTAACAGTCTCGCTGATACAAATCACGGGAGTTGCATCATCGGCAATCTCCACCCAGCTCTGTGCGTTGACGGACACTGCTGCAAGCAAGCCAAAAGCCGCCAACAAAGTAAGTTTTGAAAATCTTTTCATAACATGTCACATTTTATATGAATACAGAAAAATAAACACCCCGCCGCCCTTTTTGTTTAAAGAAGCACCCAGGTGTTTTTTAAGCAATAATATAGATTTGACCTAAAATGTTATTTTTCGAGCAAACTCTCAACTGCACGTCTGAGCGCAGTCAAATAATCTATACTACAGCAAACGAGATGTCTCCACTACGGTCGACATGACATCTTCACGTTTTTTCAGAATGTGGGTCAACTGCTATATTATTACCGTTTTTTAAGCAGGGATAGAAGTTTTCTTTAAAGGAAAATATGAGAATTCAAAACTTATTGTTTCCTTTGCATCAGCAACAGGCATGATACCCTAATAATATATAAACATGACAGACGGCAAGGAAAAGGTTGAAAAGTTCAAATACCTGCAAGTGACACCACGCGACAAGTCATGGGGTCTTGCCGTCACAACTGTAGGCTATAGACATGTCCACCCCGGAGAGGAGCATTCACTCTCGGCCCACCCCGGCGCATACAGATTCAAGGAAAACGGGCAACGCGTGTTAAACGAATATCAGCTATACTACATAACCCGCGGCAGCGGACACTTTGAAAGCGCCTCCTGTTCAAGGACAAGAATTGAAGCCGGAATGATGTTTATCCTCTTCCCGGGCGAATGGCACAAATTCAACCCCGACCCGGAGACGGGTTGGGATGACCATTGGATAGGCTTCACCGGCAGTTTCATGGACGACAAGATAAGGGCAGGATTCTTCACCTTCAAGAACTGCGTATTCAGGATTGGGGTAAACGAGAAGATAACCGGCACGTTCCACGAGATTCTCGATATAGCCCTTGAGGAGAAGAAGGGATACCAGCATATAATTGCAAGCCTTGCGATATCGCTCATAGGACGCATACACTACGAGGATATAAACCACACTTATGGCGACACATACATTGAACGCATCATAAACCAGGCAAAGGCTGTGATGAAAGAGGACACCACAAGCAACGAGCCACTGGAGGATATCGCGCGTTCACTTGGAGTGAGCTATTCACTCTTCCGCCGCGAATTCAGGAAACGGTGCGGAATATCGCCCGGACAGTACAGGCTTGAGCTGAGGCTCATACAGGCAAAGGAGCTGCTGCTGTCTACAAACATGAGCATTGCCGACATCTCCACGAAACTGCACTTTGAATGCATAGGGCAGTTCTCGACATTCTTCAAAAAGAAAAGTGGAGTATCCCCGCTCGAATTCCGCAAGCAAGGCATTAAAAAAGATTAATACAATCAAAATATCCCTAAATATCCGATGGCCGGTTTGTTTCTCACGACAATATTTGCCATCTTGCGGTGCGTTTAGCCAAAAGTAGCAACGTCAAGACATTTTGTATAACCTTTTAAAATAGAGACGCATGAAAAGGAATATCATTGCATCAGGCATAATTGCCACACTGCTGCTACTGTTTACAGTGCCTGCAAATAGCACAGCACAGTCAACTGCCGACACATACATTGACATTAACACCACAGTTGAACGTGAAGTGACTCCAAACGAGCTATATCTGCAAATCACCATCAGAGAAAAGGACTACAAAGGCAAAAAGAGCCTTGAGCAGATGCAGGATGCAATGCTTGGAGCCCTAAAAGCCAACCGCATCGACATCCCCGAATGTCTCACGCTCAACTACATGGGCAGCGAAGTGGGCTACAAGGCATTTTCAAAAAGCATAAAGTCACAGACCGAAGCCACATACATGCTGAGACTCAACGACGCAGCCATAATGCAGAGCGTGATAGCCTCGCTTGAAGAGAAAGGGATATCGGACATTGAGTTGGTGCGTACAAGATACACAGCCGAGAAGGAACTGAAAGCCGAAATGGGCATTGAGGCGATGCAACTCGCCAAGGCCGAGGCACAACTGCTTGCAGGAGCCATCGGGCAGGAAGCCGGCAAGGCTATGACTATAAGCTACTGGATGAACAACACACAGTCGCAGCCAAGGCTCTACAAGGCACGCATGTCCAACGCTGTCGAAGATGCAGCCATGGAGCACCAGGTTGTCGAGCCCATGATAAGCATAGGAAAAATCACCTACCGTTTTACGGTAAATGTCCGCTTTGAACTGAAATAAAGTTTACGCTCCACGGGAAAACAAAAACAGAAATGCGGTGTTCCTTAATTGTAAAGGAAGCACCGCATATTTTAAAAGACAAAGAATACCATGTACAGAAACAGATTACTCTCCTCACTTTTCTACGAGCCGGTCTCGTCATCGGCAAACTCTTTCGTGATACTCATGGCACGCATCATATTCGGTTTCATGTTCCTTTCGCACGGAATAACCAAGATGCATACATACGGCGATGCGCCATTCACATTCCCCGACCCAATCGGAATTGGCAGCACCCTGTCGCTATGGTTGGTGTTGTTTGCCGAGATTCTTTGCTCAATAGGTTTTGTACTTGGTGCATTGTTCCGTCTGTGCCTTATCCCAATGATATTCACCATGTGTGTTGCACTTTTTGTGATACACGCAGGCGACCCGCTCAACGTAAAAGAACTCTCACTCATGTACCTTGCAATCTTTGCACTGCTGTTCATCACAGGGCCGGGCAAATTCTCCATTGACGGAATATTGAAAAGGATATTTCTCAAATCATAATAAAAGCAATGTGGCGGCCGAGAAGCCGCCACATTGCTTTTATTTGAGTCCTTCAAGAATATTCTTCAGAACCACCGTTGCCGATATTTCACGGTTGGCAGCCTCGGGGATAACAAGCGAACGCTCACTCTCAATGACATCATCGGTAACAATCATGTTGCGCCTGACAGGCAGGCAATGCATAAAGTAGGCATTATCGGTCACAGCCATCTGGCGCTCGCTCACCGTCCAGTCACGGTCCATCGAAAGCACCTTGCCGTAATTATCGCCTTCATAAGCAGCCCAGTTCTTCGCATAGACAAAGTCGGCACCCTCAAAGGCCTTCATCTGGTCATACTCAACGCGCGCCTTTCCAACAAAAGCAGGGTCAAGTTCATATCCCCTGGGGTGTGTAATTACAAAATCGTAGTCGGCAGCATTCATCCACTCTGCAAACGAGTTGGGCACAGCCTGCGGCAATGCCTTGGGATGCGGAGCCCATGTAAGTACCACCTTGGGACGTGGCTTTGTCTTGTACTCTTCTATGGTTATGAGGTCGGCAAAGCTTTGCAAGGGATGACGTGTTGCGGCTTCCATTGAGAAGACCGGTCGCCCGGAATACTTAATGAACTGGTTCAGGATTACCTCGTTATAGTCATCGTTCTTATTCTCGAAACGGGCGAACGAGCGTACACCTATTATATCGCAATAACAACCCATTACAGGTATGGCCTCAAGCAGGTGCTCGGGCTTGTCGCCGTCCATAATGACCCCGCGCTCTGTCTCAAGTTTCCATGCACCCTGGTTTATGTCGAGCACAATGACGTTCATACCAAGGTTCAATGCCGCCTTCTGTGTGCTCAACCTTGTACGCAGGCTCGAATTGAAGAAGACCATCATCAGGGTCTTGTTCTTGCCCAGTTCGCAGTACTTGAACCTGTCGGCCTTAATCTCAAAAGCCTCATTGAGCGCCTTTCTAAGGTCGCATATATCATTTACAGAGGTAAAGTGTCTCATACTTACATTATCTATTACTGGTATAACTCATTTTTCATCCTCATCACCATCACCGGTCACAGTCTCCTCGACATCAACCGGCTGAGTACTATCATCCTCCCCGGCTTTTTTCTTCTTTTTCTTGCCCCACCATTTCCATCTGTCAAACTCAAAGAGAATTGAGGTACCTACACCCTGTGTCGTAAGGTCTGTCTTTGAGAAGTAGCGGTCATTGGTCTTGCTATAGGCCTTTATATTCCAGTTGTATTTAGGACTCAAGAGCCACAGCAGTTCAAAGTCACCTATGACGTTGCGGTTGGCTATAGGATTCTCGCGGTAGCCGAGGTTTCCGTTTATCTGCAGGCGGTTGTCGAGCAGGCGACCACGCAGCATACCCTCGACCTCCATACTGTTCCATCCGCGCTCACTTGTAGAGATGTTGCCCGAAATATCCCAGTTGCCGTTATTGATTATTTTACCGAGCATATTGTTAATCTGTCCCGATATTGTATTGGAAATCAGCGACTCCACCGCCGACGAAGAGTTCGTCATACCGGCCTGTGCATTATTGGTATCAAAGGTATAGAATTTACCCACACCCAACAGATATACAAACTGCATGTTCTTCTGGTCAGGGGTGCTGGCAACGCTGGCAAGCAGTTCGCGCTCCTCTTCACTGCCCTCGGGCAGTTCAAGGTCAAAAGCCAGATTCGGCGATGCCAGGGTTCCGGTAATGTCCATCACACAATTCACCTTCACTGTCTTGCGCCTTGCAATCTCCGTTGTGAGGTCACTGAGCGATGCCGACGGTACAAGATATTTTGCTTTCAGGTTAAGTGCAGCCTTGAACGGGTCGCCATTGAAAGCAATTGTACTTCCTTTGGAAATGTCAAAGACTTTTGGGAAGATATCCTGAATGGTGAATTTATACAGGCCGCGCACAAGGTTCAGGTTGCCTTTCATGCTGAAACCTGTCTTGTCGTCATATATGGCATTTACAGGACCTGCGCCACTGAGGCTGATATAGTCGTCGTTCTGTAAATTGGTATACACTTTCACATCAAGATGTTCGTTGACATCAAGCATAAAATCGAGTGTGAGCTTGCTTGCAGTCTTGCTGAATGCATCCTTCTTCTCAACCTCCTGTACCTGTGGTTCCTCTTTCCTATTACGTTTGCTGTTATCGGTAAATGTCACAAAGCTGTTGTCGCGTGCACCGCTTGTAACGTTCGAATTGTATACAAAACGCGAACCTGGCATGCTCTTGACATTTGCCTTCAAAAGGAAACCGGTACCGTCACTCTTTATCATTGCGTCACCTGTTGCAAACACGGTGCCATAGAACGGCAAGGTGCCAAAGTCGTCAGTGTCATATACAAGCATCTCATTGGCCTTGATATTGAAATTGCAGGTCCAATTACTCAGGTTATTGTGTCTCAACGGCCCCGACAAACTGCCACTGTTTCCGAACCTGTCATAAACCCTTGCATTGTCGAAAGCCATTACACCCCGGGAGAAGCGGATAGAGTCACCGGTGAAATAGTACCTTGTATTGTTTGCATTTACCTTTGCCGAACAAAACAAAGCCACAGCACCCTCCAAATCGACAAGACGCCAGCCGCCATGTATATGCACCTTTCCGCTGGCGGTACCGTCAATACCGGAGATGAATTTTCCGAGTTTCTTATCAAGGAACGCTGCATTCAGGTTCTTGGCATCAATCTGCAATGTTATCGTATCGTTTGGTTGTGACAAAAATCCCTTCACCGTTGAAAGTTCGTTCTCGCTATTGTAGATATCGGCACCAAGCACTATGCTTTTAGTATCATTCTCCCAACCGACATATACATTTCCATTACCCAATACGGCACCGTCGATGCTGAAATTCTCGACTGCAAGATGTCCACCGGCATTGGGTGCCGACAACAAGCCTGTTCCCGAAGCCGTACCGGAAGCCCTGCCACCGAATTCCAATGTCTTGAATTTGATAAAGTCAAACACTGCGGCAACATCCACATCATTCAAATAGGCATTCAGGCTATCACTCACCTCCTTGCCAAGGACACCCTCAACCCTGAGACTCTGTCCTTCACTGTAAAGCCCAATGTTTTCAACAAGCAGCCTGTCGATACGGCCGGACACTGTACCCTCGTTCACATGCCATACCCTGTTCTTATGTATGATGCTGTCTTCATAAATATTCGCAGTAAGTTCCAGTTCACGTTTTGCATTACGTCCAAGCCCGGCATCCATACGAACCATGCCCATCATCACATCATCGGTCTTGAAATTGTTCCAGTTGACAATGCCCCTGATTTTGTCCGACTCGACGTTTGCATTTATCCTGACCACAATATCCTCGGCCTGGTTATTGTAATCGAAATTCTTTATCTTGCGCGACAGCGGCTTTGTGAGCTGCACATTCAAATCGAGACCTCCATGTCCCGACTTTCCATTGACATTCAACGAGCGTATGAGCCCGCCATTTAAATCTATCTTGTTTATTAAACCGTCGACATTGAAAATATTCTCCCGCTCATTGAATACACCCTTGATACTCGAAGGCTCAAGCACTGTCAACGGAAGGTTGAGCATCTTGGTCAACGGTATGGTATTGGTTATTGCAACATCGTAATAGAAGTCATTGACAAATGAGGGAGAAGAATCACTCTCGGACGTTATATCCAACACAGGCAAATGGGATTTCAATATTCCGGCAAGACTGCTCTTTATACGCTTGAAGTCAAAATCGCCATATATGCTTGCACTTGCAAAATCCGATGTCACCATAAAGATTCTGTCGTCGCCGGCATTATTGTCGCTGACATATAAATTACGCACAAAAGTAGTATCAATGTCGCTCTTGTGACAGAGATTGTCAATCTTTGCGTTGACAATGGTCTTTCCGCCACCATAATCTATATACTCACCATTCAGGTCAAAGGAGAAAGTCTGGGATTTGTCGCCCGGATAAAGGTTAAGTTCGGTAGGTGCAATCCTGTCGCTCTTGAGCGTGAGTTTGAGCATTCTGTCATCGGCAATGCTGTACTTTGCCGTAAGCCGCAATTTCGCATTCGGGTCATCGGTACCGAGCTTTGCCGTTATCAAATTGGCCGCGCAATGGCCGCTGAACTCAATTGGAGCATAACGGTAACCTTTGTATACAAGATTCTCCACAGCACCGCTTATGGCAGCATAGTCATCACTTGCCTTGAGATTACCCGAAGCCTCCAAGCTAACTTCGCATGCTTCAAGTCCGGCAACACCGGCAAGTTCTTCAAGATTCATCCCCTCGCCATTCAAAGACAAGCGGTAATCCCAATTCGAAGCCAAATAGCCTTTGGCGGCAATGGCACCACTTTCGCAGCCTACTGCCAAGCTACCATCCACCTTGTCCTTGTCGAACGATACATCACCGCTAAGGTGTACTCCCCCAGCCAAGCCTGTCAAGCCAAAAGCGGGAGAACCAGGCTTGAGATTGGAGACAATTGTTGCCATTACATTTTCATCGGCAAAACAGTTGTCAACAATCACCCGTCCTTGCATATGCTCTGCGAACGGATTAATTGCCATGGCAGCGGCCTTTATACCGTAACTGTCGTCAATCGCAGAGAGCGATACAGCAACATCCGCACTATCCTTACGGTAATATCCGTCCACGCTGAACTTAACCGGCGAAATGACATCCTCCGGCAGAGCCACGAAAATGGCCGCATCCTCGGGGGCAAAACAATTGCTGTGGAGACTGCCGGACACAGTTGCATCACTCCATACACTGTCGGTACAGGCCACAATATGATCGGCAGCAAAACTGCTTCGAGCGGTTCTCAATTCAAGATTGCCAACAGCGATACTGTCGCCCACCTTTAAGACATTCGCCCTGAGACGCTCAAGTGTCAGACCACAACTTTCCTTGCCGCTTATGGAACGTATATAGAGGTCGAGCCTGTCGTCGCGCAATTCCTTTAGCGAGAGATTGCATGCAAAATCGGTCACATGAATGTGTTCTGGGTCAAACCCGACGCTGTCCCTTGCTTCACTGAGGACATCATATGATAGACGGCCATCATACATCAACAACTGGTTTATGCGCAAATCGATTCTTGATTTCTCCTCTTTTTTGTCGCGAGACAGCAAGTCTACAAGAAACTGGATGTTCAGTTCCTCACCCGGCGCAGTGCGGCTAAGCCTTACATCGGGAGCAGCAAAAACCAGCGTGTTCACTCTAACTTCGCCATCCAGCAGCCTCTTTGTCTGCAAGTAAGCACGTGCCTCATCGGCACAAACTACAGTATCGCCATCAATGCCATGCAAAACGACATTGCGCAGGCGTACATCATTGAGCCCGCGCACCTCCACCTCTTCAACAACAAGAGGAATGCCATATCTCCCCGCCAGTTCGGCCGAGGCATAAGAAGCAAAGCGGGACTTGACAGGAGCAAGCCTCAATGACATCAGCAGCAGAAAAAGCAGAAAGGCAATCACTGCCACCGTTCCGAATATGTACTTGAATATTTTTATAGCCTTATTTTATTAGAATCCCCTGCACGGCCGCGCAATGCGCCCACGCGAAAATTGTTGCGAATATACTCTTTTTGCGCGACAAAAGCGCATTTTTATCCCATTATTTTGCTAACTTTGCAACCATTATACAGAAATCAAGTACAAATGCACACATTCATCACCGAAAATCTCGATGCAATCGGGACTCTTGCGACCTTAATATTCACAATGGTATTCTTCATATCGGGCAAAATCCGTTCCGATATTGTAGCATTGTGCGCACTGGCACTGCTTGTCATCATGGGCATACTGGAACCTACATCAAAAGAGGCCTTCTCGGGTTTCTCAAGCACTTCTGTCATTATGATGGTGGGACTGTTTGTTGTGGGTGGAGCCATATTCCAGACCGGTCTTGCAAAGATGATAAGTTCAAAGCTCATGCGTCTTGCCGGGAACAGTGAGACACGCCTTTTCATCCTTGTAATGGTTGTGACATCATTCATGGGTGCATTCGTGAGCAACACCGGAACAGTAGCCATAATGATTCCCATTGTCGTGAGCATGGCCATGAGCGCAAAGATGAACCCCAGCCGCCTGCTCATGCCTTTGGCATTTGCAAGCAGCATGAGCGGTATGATGACACTCATCGGTACCCCGCCCAACCTTGTAATCAACGAAGAGCTCATAAAAGGCGGATACGAGGGACTCGGTTTCTTCACCTTCCTGCCGGTGGGTCTGATATGCGCATTTGTAGGTACAATCATCCTGCTCCCATTGAGCAAGCGTTTCCTCTCAAAGCCCGGCTCTTTGAGCAGCAAGAGCGCCAGCAGTGCAAAGTCTTTGAAAACGCTTGTAAAAGAGTACGGAATCTCAAACAGCCTGCACAAGGTACAGGTAAACGGCGATTCACTTGCCACAGGCAAGATGATTGGCGAACTGAACATCAGAAAAGTATATGGCCTCAACATCATAGAGGTGCGCCACATAGAAAAAGGACAACGCCACTTCCTCACCAAGTCTGTAATACAGCAGGCAGCCGATTCCGACACGATGTTGCGCGCTGATGACATACTCTACATCTCGGGAGCCGAAGAGCAGGTAAAGAAATTCATCAACGACTACAAGCTCGAATATATTGCCGACAACGAATCGGGGAACCTCGACTTTTATGACATTGGCGTTGCCGAGATTGTGCTGATGCCATCATCTACAGTAATTAACAAGAGTATAAAGGAGGTACAGTTCCGCACCCGATACAATGTCAGCATCCTGGGTATATGCCGTAAGGGCGAATACATTCTCCAGGGACTTGCCAATGAGGTAATACACACCGGCGATGTCCTGCTGGTACAAGGTACGTGGGACAACATTGCCAACCTGGAGCATGAGACCAACGAATGGATTGTGATGGGACGTCCGCTCGAAGAGGCCGCAAAGGTAACACTCGACTACAAGGCGCCCATTGCCGCCGTTATAATGGTAGCAATGATTGTTACAATGGCATTCAACATCCTCGAGCCCGTAACAGCTGTTGTGATTGCCGGATTGCTGACAGTGCTCACCGGCTGTTTCCGCAACGTAGAGGCTGCATACAAGACTATAAACTGGGAAAGCATAATGCTAATTGCAGCCATGATTCCCATGTCCATAGCTTTGGAAAAGACAGGAATATCGGGCTGGGTGGCAACATCACTGAAAGACACTCTCGGTGATTTCAACCCCGTCATAATGCTTGCTGCAATATATTTTGCAACATCGGTATTGACAATGTTCATAAGCAACACGGCCACAGCCGTGCTCATGGCACCCATTGCAATGCAATGTGCCACAAGCATAGGCGTAAGCCCGGTTCCAATGCTTTTTGCCGTGACTTTGGGAGCAAGCCTTTGCTTTGCATCACCATTCTCCACACCGCCCAACGCGCTTGTAAAACCTGCCGGACAATACACATTCTCCGACTATGTCAAGGTTGGACTACCATTGCAGATAATATTGGGTATTGTCATGATACTTGTACTGCCATTACTTTTCCCATTTTAAAGAGAGATGAATTCCAGCGATATACAAAAGGTAAAACAACAGTTCGGAATCATAGGCAATGACCCCGAACTGCTCAGAGCAATAGACACCGCCATCCAGGTGGCGCAGACCGACCTGTCTGTACTCATTACCGGCGAAAGCGGTGTAGGAAAAGAGTTCTTTCCTAAAATCATACACACAAACAGCGTCCGCAAACACAACAAATACATTGCCGTAAACTGCGGTGCCATCCCCGAGGGAACAATCGATTCCGAACTTTTCGGCCATGTAAAGGGAGCATTCACAGGTGCCGTGAACGAGCGCAAGGGATACTTCAGCGAAGCCGACGGCGGCACCATTTTCCTTGACGAAGTAGCCGAGCTTCCAATGGCCACACAAGCCCGTCTGCTACGTGTGCTGGAGAACGGCGAATACATAAGGGTCGGTTCATCGGATGTGGAAAAGACAAACGTACGTATTGTCTGTGCCACAAACGTAAACCTTGTTGAAGCTATTGCCGACGGCCGTTTCAGGGAAGACCTCTATTACCGCCTGAGCACCGTGCCCATAAACGTACCCGCATTGCGCAAACGCGGCGAGGATGTAGTGCTGTTGTTCAAGAAATTCACAATGGATTTCGCATCAAAGTACAATGTGCCCAAGTTGCAGATTGACGAGAGCGCCAAAAGAGCCATCATGGCATACTCATGGCCGGGAAACATACGCCAATTGAAAAACATTGCGGAACAGATATCAATTCTGGAGCTCAACCGTGAGATTGACGGCGAGACCATATCGCACTACATCCCAAAGGAACAGAAAAGCAACCTCCCAACCATTGCAGGACACAAGAGCGACGGCAAGACATTTGAGAGCGAGCGCGAAATACTCTACAGCGTGCTGTTCGACATGCGACGCGACATTACCGAACTGAAGAAACAGATAGAGATTCTGCGCACCTCGCAAGAGAGCGCCAAGAGCGACGCTACATACTACACCCCGGCCGAGGAAATGCCTGTTGTACCACGCCAGATAGAGCCGGCATTCCGCATTGAACCCACACAGGTGCACTATGAGCCGGTAGAAAATGTCGTGGACGAATACATAGAAGAGACACTCTCACTCAACGACGTAGAGAAGAAGACCATCCTGCAGGCTCTTGAAAGGAACAAAGGCAAGCGCCGCCATGCTGCAAAGGAACTGAACATTTCGGAACGTACGCTTTACAGGAAAATAAAGGAATATGGCATTGAATAGATTTTTACATAGACTGACATGTACCGCACTCCTGTCGGCTGTCCTCGTCATCGTGGGCTGCACGGTAAGTTATAAGTTCACAGGCGCATCTATTGACTACACGAAAGTAAAGACAATATCACTCGAAACTTTCCAGAACCGTGCCGCATACCAGTGGGCACCGATGGCCACAATGTTCAACGAAAAGCTCAATGACATTTTCGTGCAGCAGACAAAACTGCAACAGGTTGCACGTGGCGGTGACATGCAGTTCGCCGGTGAAATCACCGCATATGACCAGTACAACAAGTCAATATCGTCCGACGGCTACTCATCCATGGTGCAGTTGAAGATGACCGTAAACGTACGATTTACCAACAACACCAACCACGACGAGGATTTCGAGCGACAGTTCAGCGCCACACGTGATTTCGATGCCACACAGTCACTCGACTCGGTACAGGAGGAACTTGTAGGTCAGATGATTGATGAGATAGTAGAAGCAATATTCAATGCAGCTGTAGCAAACTGGTAACCGATGGAAAATATATCCAAGTACATATCGCACCCCGAGAAGCTCAACCGCGACACCCTCTATGAGCTGCGTCTCATTGTGGGCAAATACCCATATTTTGACGTGGCGCGTCTGTTGATGCTAAAGAACCTTTACCTGCTGCACGATATCGACTTCGGCAAGGAGATGCGCAAGGCGGCCATTCACCTGAAAAGCCGTTGGCCAATCTTTGAGCTCATGGCAGGCTACGGCACCACACCCATAACCGATGACGCACCGGCTGATATCCCGGTTGACAGGACAATGGCACTTATCGATGCCTTTCTTGAGACAATACCTACTGACCACCTCTCGCTCGAGGCTGAAGGGGCGGCAGCCGTGGATTATGCATCGGCATATCTCAAGGAGAAAACAGAAAACGACCCGGCAATCCCCGAGTTGCGCGGACAACAGCTCATCGACGATTTTCTTGCCGGTGACAACGAAAGGATAAGCCTGAACCTGAGCGCACCGGCCGAAAGCGAAAAAGAGGAACTGCCGGACAGCAACAGTTCCGAGACATCATTCTTCACCGAGACTTTGGCAAACATTTATATCAAACAGGGCAAATACAGTAAGGCTCTTGAAATTATTAAACGATTATATTTGGAATTTCCGAATAAAAATCGTTACTTTGCAGACCAAATAAGATTTTTAGAAATAATAATAAAACATACAAAAAAAGAATAATATGTTTACATTCTTTGTACTACTCATTGTATTGGCATCAATCCTGATGTGCCTTATCGTACTAATCCAGAACTCAAAAGGCGGTGGCTTGGCTTCCGGTTTTGCGTCATCGAACCAGATTATGGGTGTCAGAAAGACTACCGATTTCCTTGAGAAAGCAACATGGACAATCGCAGCCATGATGGTTGTATTCAGCATTTGCTCGGCTCACGCTCTCTCTTCAGAGAAGGCTAGCCAGCAGGAGACTGAGATTTCTTACTCTGACGCATCAAGCAACAGCGCTGCAGCACCTGTCTTCCCTGTAGAGGAATAATAGAAGAACATTTAGAACGATAATAAAAACATAGAGGATATGTGCTCATATCCTCTATGTTTTTGTATCCATAGGCAAAGGAGATTCAGCCAACAAAGTTCACCTGCGGAATCAGTCATTTTACGCAGATTCAGAGATCCCTCGTCGCTACGCTCTGTCGGGATGACAGGTTCGCGATTTGATTTAGCTTATATCGAACTCACGTTAAATTATCACCAATCGTTATTTGCAGAAGGGTTTGTCATCGCCCCAGCACTGCTGCATCCAGGCCTTGGCCTTTGCTTCTACAGGATTATCCTGTGGCATCCAGAACGAGAAAGTCCCGCCGCCATCGGGCAGGAACTGCTGCTTGACAAAATGCCCGGGATAGTCATGGGAATATTTATACCCATCGGCATAGCCAAGTTCTGCCATAAGTTTTGTGGGGGCATTACGCAAATGCAACGGCACAGGCAGATTACCCGTTTCACGCACAGTCTGCAGTGCCTTGTTTATACCCATATATGCAGAATTGCTCTTTGGCGACGTGGCAAGATATACCACCGCCTGAGCAAGAGGAATGCGCCCCTCGGGCCAACCAATCTTTGTAACCGCATCGAATGCCGCATTCGCAAGCAACAGAGCATTGGGATTGGCAAGACCTATATCCTCCGATGCCGATATAACTATGCGGCGGGCAATGAATGCAGGGTCTTCACCACCCTCAATCATACGCGCCATCCAATAGAGCGCCGCATCGGGGTCACTGCCACGGATTGACTTTATAAATGCAGAGATAATATCGTAGTGCATCTCGCCATCCTTATCATATGCAGCAGGGTTCTGCTGCAGACACTGCTTAACCTTTTCGTCGGTAATCACCACCGGCGACTCAGGGTCACTCTCAACCACAAGCTCAAGGATGTTCAGCAGTTTGCGCGCATCGCCACCACTGTAGCGCATAATGGCAGCGGTCTCGCGCAGCTCAATACCACGCTCTTTAAGCATATTGTCCGTTGCAATAGCATAATTTAGCAAATGCATAAGGTCGCTTTGCTCCAAGGACTTGAGAACATACAGTTGGCAACGCGAAAGCAATGGACGGATGACCTCAAACGAGGGATTCTCGGTTGTCGCACCAATGAGGGTCACGACACCTGTCTCGACAGCACTCAACAGCGAATCCTGCTGCGACTTGCTGAAACGGTGAATCTCATCAATGAAAAGTATAGCACTGCCACGCGAAAAAAGCGGCGAACTCTTCGCCTTGTCAATAACCTCGCGCACCTCTTTCACACCCGCCGACACGGCATTGAGAGTGTAGAACGGACGGTTGAGCGTGTTGGCAATTATACGCGCTATCGTCGTTTTTCCCGTTCCCGGAGGACCCCACATTATAAACGAAAGGATTCTGCCCGAGTCAATCATACGACGCAGCACAGCACCTTCTCCCACGAGATGCTGCTGACCTACATAATTGTCAAATGAAGTTGGACGCAAACGCTCCGCCAATGGTTGTGCCATAACTCTTATTATTAAAAAAGGCGCGCACAGGCGCGCCTTTCAAATTATCATTGGATATATCTTTAGCTCAAGCCAACAATCTCGCCATCCACAAAGTCAATGCAGTTCGCCTGTGGTACCTTTGGCAAACCGGGCATACGGATGATATCACCAGCAATGGCAACAATCATCTCGGCACCGGCATTGAGCACAACGTCACGAATCTGCAGGTTGAAGCCCTTAACTGCACCATACTGCTTTGCATCGGCACTGAAAGAGAACTGTGTCTTTGCAATACATACGGGGAACTTGGCAAGGCCATACTTCTCGGCAAGCTTTATGCGGTCGAGAGCAGGCTTCGCAAATGTAACAGATGCCGCACCGTAGATTTTCTTTGCAACCTTCTCAATCTTTGTCTGCACGCTGTCCTCGTCGTCATATGTAAACTCAAGCGGCTTAGAAGGATTCTTCTCAATTGTATCCACAACAATCTGTGCCATCTCAACAGCACCCTCACCACCCTGGGCAAACGCATTGTTGATTACGAATGGCAAGCCGAGCTCCTGCTCGCAGTGGTTGCGCAGAAGCGCCATCTCCTCGTCGGTATCGGTAGCAAAGCGGTTGAACACCACAATCACTGACTGGCCGAATGAACGGAGGTTGGCAACGTGGCGGTCGAGGTTGGCAAGACCATTGCGCAAACCCTCCATATCGGGCTCCTTAATCTTGTCGAGTTCTACACCACCGTGCATCTTAAGGCCCTGAGCCGTTGCTACGATAACTGTCGCATCGGGCTGCAGACCGCTCTTGCGGCAAAGGATATTGTAGAATTTCTCTGCGCCAAGGTCAGCACCGAAACCGGCCTCGGTAATGGTGTACTCACTGTGTGCAAGCGCCATCTTTGTAGCGAGCTGCGAGTTACAGCCGTGAGCGATGTTTGCAAATGGACCACCGTGTATGATTGCAGGAGTATTCTCTGTTGTCTGCACAAGGTTAGGCTGGATGGCATCCTTCAACAATACCATGATTGCACCTGCAACGCCAAGGTCCTTCACAGTGAAAGGCTCACCTGCGTATGTGTAACCGAGCATGATATTCTCGATGCGGCGACGCAAATCCTCCTCGTCGCTTGCAAGGCAAAGGATTGCCATAAGCTCCGAAGCAGGAGTGATATCAAAACCGGCCTGCTCCACAATGCCGTTTGTCGCGGGGCCGACACCGGTGATTATCTGGCGCAGTGAACGGTCATTCACGTCGAGCACACGACGCCACAGAATCTCCTTGAGACCGAAGCCATCCTTTGCATGCTGATAGAGATAGTTGTCGAGCAGCGCCGAAATCATATTATGGGCCGATGTGATTGCGTGGAAGTCACCGGTGAAATGGAGGTTGATTTTCTCCATTGGCAACACCTGTGCATAACCGCCGCCGGCAGCACCGCCCTTCATACCGAAGCACGGACCGAGTGAAGGCTCACGAAGAGCGACAACGGCCTTCTTGCCAATTTTGTTAAGACCCAGAGCAAGACCAATAGAGACAGTTGTCTTTCCGATACCGGCCTTTGTTGCTGTAATAGCTGTAACGAGGATGAGCTTACCTTTCTGCTCGCCAATGAGGCTCAAAGGCAATTTGGCAATATGTTTGCCATAATGTTCAAGTTCGTTGGCATCAATACCAATCTGGGCTGCCACATTTTCGATACGCTCAAGTTTGGTTTCATGAGCAATTTGAATGTCACTCTTCATAAATATCAGTTTTTGTTTGTAAATTCTCTTTTATTCTGCGAAGATAGTAAAATATTTCAAATTAGCACAATCATATGGACCTGCATTGTGAATATTTCAGCAAGTTTTATATCTTTGCATCATATGAAACCTCAAGACAAATGTTATCAATCCTAATCCCGGCCAAGAATTTCAACTGCAGCGAACTCATCATAGCACTCCACAAACAAGGTGAGGCATTGGATTTCCCGTACGAAATTCTAATTGCCGAGGATGGGACAGACAAAGACAAACTGCACCTGAATGCAGTGGCCGACAAATTAAAAAACTGTCGAAGGATAGTAAAAGATGTAAACATCGGACGTTCAGCAATAAGAAACCTGCTGGCATCCGAAGCACAATACAACGGCCTTGTATTCATTGATTGCGATGCAGTCGTCGAAAAAGAGGATTTCCTCAAGACCTATGCCGGCGAACTGAAGAAGAATAAAGTTATCTGCGGCGGTTTGTACCATGCCGATGTACTACCGAACAAAGAATGCACACTGCGCTACAGATATGAAAAGAAGGCCGACAGGAGACGTGATGCCAAAACACGCAACAAAGCACCATATGACAGGTTCACATCATTCAACTTTGCAATCCGCAAAGATGTATTCAGTTCAATTTTATTTGACACATCAATTACAAGATACGGATATGAAGATGTGCTTTTTGGTAAGGAACTCAAGAAACGGAACATTGAGATATTGCACATAGAAAACAGGCTGCTTCACAGCGGCCTGGAGGAGAATGCCGTTTTCCTGTCGAAAACAGAACAAGCACTGGAGACCCTTGCTGCAATAGAGGAGAAAATCGGCAGCACCCCATTACTTGACACCGTCAACAAATTAAAGAGATATTGCCTTACAGGGTTGTTTATGAGGTATTGGAAACACAACCGGGAGCGTCTGAAAAAGAACCTGCTCGGCACTTCCCCCTCACTGTTCAAATTCAAAATATACAAACTGGGATATTACATTTCACTTAGCCGGCAATGACAGCCGGCTGAAGTTTTTATATCAACTGCATATTTTGAGCACATTAAACACACCAACGGTTTGAATTAAAGAAAAAAAGAGTTATTTTTGTAAATTGAAATCAATAGATTTCATCAAACAAAGGTTATAATCATTAAAAAAACAATATAAAAAATGGCAGAAATCAACGAAACTGAAAAGAGCGAAAAGAAAAGCATCAGTTTTATCGAGCAGATTATTGTAAGTGACCTCGAAAAGGGCAAGAACGGCAGCAGAGTACAGACACGTTTTCCGCCTGAACCGAACGGCTACCTGCATATTGGTCACGCAAAGGCCATTGCCATCGACTTCGGAATGGCACAGAAATATGGCGGTGTATGCAACCTGCGTTTTGATGACACCAACCCCCAGAAAGAGGATATGGAATTCGTACGCGCCATTGAGGAGGACATCAAATGGCTCGGATTCGAATGGGGCAAGATATGTTATGCCAGCGACTATTTCCAGGAACTGTGGGACTTTGCCGAGTGGTGCATAAAAACCGACCGCGCATATATCGACGAACAGACATCGGAGGAGATTGCCCGACAGAAAGGTACAACCACCGAGCCCGGACAGAACAGTCCTTACCGTGACCGTCCGGCAGAAGAGAGCCTGCGACTTTTCCGTGAAATGAACAGCGGCAACGTAGAGCCCGGAAAGATGATTCTCCGCGCCAAGATAGACATGGCCAGTCCAAACATGCATTTCCGCGACCCCATCATGTACCGTGTCCTAAACATGCCACACTGGCGTACCGGTAACAAATGGAACGCTTATCCCATGTACGATTTCACACATGGACAAAGCGACTACCTCGAAGGTGTCACACACTCACTCTGCACACTTGAGTTCGTGCCCCATCGCGACCTTTACGACCTGTTCGTTACATGGATGAAGGAGTGGAAAGGTGACGAAGGCGACATGCAGGACAACCGTCCGAACCAATATGAGTTCAACAAACTGAACCTCAACTACACACTCATGAGCAAACGCAACCTGCTCATCCTCACCAAAGAGGGAGTGGTAAACGGTTGGGACGACCCCCGCATGCCGACAATCTGCGGTATCCGCCGTCGTGGATACAGCCCACAGGCAATTCTCAACTTCATCGACAAGATAGGCTACACAACATTCGATGCCCTCAATGACATCAAACTGATGGAAGCAGCATGCCGCGAGGACTTGAACGCACGTGCCCTGCGAGTAAGCGCGGTTGTCGACCCGGTACGCCTGGTTATCGACAACTACCCCGAGGGTATGGTTGAGGAGATGCAGGCCATAAACAACCCCGAGGACGAGAATTCCGCTTCACACATCATCCGTTTCTCACGCGAGCTTTACATTGAGCGCGAGGACTTCATGGAAGATGGAGGAAAGAAATTCCTGCGTCTGGGTCCTGGCAAGGAGGTACGTTTGAAGAACGCATACATCATAAAGTGCGACGAAGACCCTGCCAAGTGTATTGAAAAGGATGAAAATGGCAATATCACATGCATTCATGCCACATACGACCCCGAGAGCCGCAGTGGCATGCCGGGAGCAGACCGCCGCATCAAGGGCAAGACACTGCACTGGGTAAGTTGCGCCCACAGCGTACCTTGTGAAGTGCGCGACTACAGCTGTCTGTGGACTTGCGAAAATCCACGCGATGCCATCAAACAATACGAAAATGAAAACGGTGTGCGAGGAATTGAGGCCATGCGCCCATTCCTGAACCCGGACTCACTGCGCATAAACAACAATGCCTACATTGAAGAATGGGCTGCCGACCTGCCACATTTGAGCCATCTCCAGTTCCAGCGCATAGGCTACTTCAACGTAGACCCCGACAGCACACCGGGCAAGCCGGTATTCAACCGTACTGTATCTCTAAAAGGTAAATAAGGATCATATAACGTTCTGTGAACATTAAAGACAAAGCCCCTGATGAATTACGACAAAGGTTATTTTGAATCACCCGAATTCCGCGAACTTCTTGCCAAATACGAGAATTCCATAAAACTTGGAATAAGCTCATACTTTGGCATAGATGAGTTCGTGGATTTGTTGTCGTACCATCTGTCTATTGACAAGAGCGATGAAGCCGCAGCCATTCTTGACGCAGCAAGACACCTGCACCCCACAGCACCCGAGAATACAAAGATGGAAATCAGGCTCCTGCTTTATAATGGAGAGCCGCAAAAGGCGCTTGCCTTGTTGAACGGGCTGAAATTCATCGACGAGATAGAGTTGCTGACCATAAAGGCAGAGATTATGGTTGCGCTCAGGAATTTCAGGCAGGCACATGACATTGCAATAGAGTTGCTTCAGAAATCCTCTCCGGGGCAGGAATGCATATACGAAGGGCTTGAGATATTGCTCGACTGCGGCTTTGCAATGGAGGCCCTGGAGATATGCGAGACAGCCTTGAGAGTGGCGCCGGAACAGATAAGCCTACACGAGGTAAAGGCAGAATGCCTTATTGAGCTGCAGCGCATAAACGAGGCTGTCAGGATTTACAATGACCTGCTCGACAGCAACTCCTACTCCACTTTCTATTGGGAGCAGCTGGGCCATATATATTATATGGTCAAGAAGTTCGGCAAGAGCCTTGAATGCTTTGAGTACGAAAGCGCCATAAATGAAGAGATTGAGTATGCCAACATGATGCAGGCCTACTGCTACTACTACTTGCGCGACTACGATGCCGCAAAAAAAATATTTGCGACTTTGGCCGAGAGATACAGCAGCACTGTAATGCCACTATTCTACATAGGACTTTGCCACTACCGGCAAGGAGAGCTGGAGAATGCCATAAACACTTTTGACATTGCCATTAACAAAGCCCAGGAGGGTACAATTGCCATGATGCTTGCAAGAGTGAACAAAGCCATTCTGCTGGACATGACCGGCGAGCCATCCGTTGCCGACGACGCAATATCAATGGCTCTGCTCATGCACCCCGACAACATGAAGCAGCTGGTGCTCACAGGCAACCACCTGTATGAACTGCGTGACAAGGAGAACCTCACCTTTGACGACATGAACATAATAGAGACAAAGGAGTGGAGCACCGAGGAGTGCCTCTACAGGCTTGGCATTCACCTTGTAGAGCACAACCACCTCAATTTAGGCAAGAGAGTATTGAGCTACTGCCGCGACTTGAGCTACGACAAGGCCGACATAGATGCATACCTTGCATACATCGCGTGGAAGAGCGGCAAAGAGGAGGATGCCGAACAGTTTATTGACAGCGCATTGGACGGACGTTCAAACATACTCTTTGAACTCTTCGATATCCCATACAATGCCAACATAAGTTCTACGGCTTTCACCGATATTATAAGAAACAGAAAGAGCAACGCTTGACAAAGCATTGCTCTTTCTGTTATATCAGGGATATGCACAAACCCAACAATCATCTCTCTTCCGAGAACTCTTTAATCCTATCCTCATCGAACATCCTGCAAACCAACAGATTGCCCTCATTCTCAGATATTATACAGTCATTCACGCCCACAACAACCACACTCTTCACTCCTCGGGTATTCACTATGCAGTTATGCGAATCGGCAAATTTTGCTTCAACACCCAGAACCGCATTGCCGTTCACATCCTTGGGCACATTACAGTAGAGCGACAACCAAGTACCAAGGTCGCTCCATCCAAAGTTCGCAGGAAAGACAAATATTTCCTCGGCACGCTCCATTATAGCATAATCGACCGAAATGCTGCGGCAATCGGGGAAACGTTCATTCACTTTCACCTGCTCCTCGGCAGTATAATAGTATGGCATCAAAGATTCAAAGACAGATGCTATTGGCGACTGGTATATCCTGAACGCATTCACAATAGTAGATACATTCCAGATAAAGATACCCGAGTTCCAATAGAAATTATTCTTTGCAATATAAGCCTTTGCAATTTCCAATGCCGGTTTTTCCTTGAACGAGTCCACACGGAACACCTCCTTATTCACAAGAGACGACGAGCCCAAGACCGCCTCAATATACCCGTAACCGGTTTCGGGACGCGTCGGTTTGATTCCCAAAGTAAGTATGGCATCCGAATTGGCCACAAAAGCCAGCGACGACTTTATCACACGGCGAAACTCGGGCACGTCGGCAACAAAATGGTCACTTGGGGTAACTACCATATTCGCATTGGGGAAACGTTTCTTTATTTTCCATGCCGCATATGCAATACACGGTGCCGTGTTACGACGGCAAGGCTCTTTAAGGATATTGCTCTCATGAATCATAGGGAGCTGTTCCTTGACCATAGGTGCATACTTCTCAGATGTAAGCACCCAGATATTCTCCACCGGACAGATTCCCGAGAAGCGGTCGACAGTAAGTTGCAACAACGTCCTGCCACACCCCAACACATCGATGAACTGCTTGGGACAATCTGCTGTGCTCATAGGCCAAAAACGACTGCCCACTCCACCTGCCATAATCACTACATGATTGAGACTTGCCATATCATTTGCCAATTATATTCTGTTGCAAATTTATACAAAAACAAAACACCATACAACACAAACAGAATTTTATTAACAATCAAAAAGAAATGCATCGGCATAGTTTTCCCGCAATCCGCAAAAACGAAACAACGTTATAAATTTGTTTTATTTAAACTTAATGTCTACATTTGCAGTGTATGTAAACTTTTTTAAGTAAAAGACAATCAAGCATGTTTGAACTCTATCATTTCCTTATACCGGCACTGTTCGCATTTCTGGGCACATTGTGGATTCACCCCAAGGTGCTCAAGATTGCAATTTTAAAGAACATTGTCGACAACCCCGATGCCCGTAAGCTCCAACGTAACCCCGTACCTGTGTTAGGCGGAATTGCCGTTTTCTTTGGAATAGCCATAGGTTTGTGCTGTTCACAAGCCATATTCAACAGCGCCAGCACTTTCATGCTTATTTCGGCAATGCTCATCATGCTATACACAGGCACCATGGACGACATCATCAGCCTGTCACCCGGCATACGTTTCCTCATTGAGATACTTGTCATAGTGTGGCTCATTTATGCCAGCAACACATCAATAAATTGTTTCTGGGGCCTATGGGGAGTATCGACAATCCCGGCATGGATATCATACCCGCTTACAATTCTCGCAGCAGTGGGAATCATAAATGCCATAAACCTTATTGACGGTGTCAATGGCCTCTCATCTGGGTTCTGTTTTATGTCATCGGTACTTTTTGCCATATTCTTCATGATAACAGGCAACCAGACAATGACAACACTCGCCATGTCGGCTGCCGGTGCCATTATTCCGTTCTTTCTGCACAATGTATTCGGGCAGAGCACCAAGATGTTCATCGGTGATGGCGGTACGCTTGTCATAGGCACAATGATGGCAATGTTCGTAATGAGCATACTGGGAGTAAACCACGGTTGCATTGGAGTTGTATTAACAGGTGCCGGACTTATACCCTTTGTGTTGGCGGTACTGTCCATGCCCGTTTTTGACACCATAAGGGTGATGTCGGCGCGCATCATGGACAAGAAATCACCATTCCACCCCGACAAGACACACCTGCACCACATGCTCATCGATTTGGGTTTTTCACACATTGGAACAACAATCACAATCCTTTCAATGAACCTGTTCATTGTCCTGGCTTGGTTTGTTTCGTACAAGATGGGCGCCTCAATAGACCTGCAGCTATACATTGTAGTAGGCTTGGGCATTCTGTTCACATTCGTTTTCTACGGCTATGCAAAACGTATGCTGGAACGCGGTTCAAAAGCTTTGAACACCTTTAAAAAAGTGGCAAAAGCCTTGCATATAGAAAAGAAAGGTATCTGGTACACAATCCAACGGATAATGGACAAGCTATGAGATACACGGGATAAAGAGGGTGACCCAAAAGTATCAAAGGGCCACCCTCTCTGTTTTTTATTGCATCTGTTTCTGCGGGATGTTTTTTAAAAAAAAGATAGCTATTCCTTTGAATCTCATTGGAATAGCTATTGTTTGTTTGGGATTTTTTTA
>JAZRRI010000024.1:0-7112 GCA_045650605.1 Bacteroidaceae bacterium
TGATTAACATTCCGAACGGTGTCTTAAGCACCAATGACAACTAATAATCTTTATCCTTTACCGCTTCTGTTGTCTGCGAAGATAGCGAATTACTCGCTATCTTCGATTCTTCTGCAAATATAGAATGACAAAATACGCTAATTTTTAGTATAAATTCTTATATCGAACTCAGGTTATTTACTTGAATATTGCTATCGAATATCCTATCCTTGTTACTATGGTGGTGTTGGCCGAACGGCCGAAATCATCGGTCTTTGAGTTGTGGAATATGTCGGAAAGGCCATAATAGTAGCGTCCCTCGATAAAGAAATTGCCTATTTTGCTCTTGTATTCGAGACCCAGGCCTGCGGCAATGCCATATTCGAACTTGTTCTCTGTTTTTTTGCCGTAGAGCGGTCTTATGCTTGACGGGCGGTTCTCTATCTTCCAGTCGCCGTTATACCTTTCGCTCTCGCCGAGCAGGAAACCGAACTGAGGACCAAGATTCAGGAAGAACTGCATGCCGTTCTCCTCCTTTCCCCATGAGAGGTGTGCAAAGAGTGGTACTTCGATATAATTTGACCGGCGGCTGTAGTAGTTCGATGTCCCGTCGTCAAAATCCTCAATCATTCCGCGCTGTTCAAAGTTGACCTCCAACTGTGTGGCGCATATCATGCTGAAATACTTCTCGCTTGTGTAACGTACACTGATGCCGCCATTCAAGCCTTGTTGCAATCCCTGCCTTATGGATGGCTGCGACTCCATCCTGCTAAAGTTCATACCTCCGGCAACACCAACTTCCAGGCAGCTTCTTGGGCTCTCTACCTGGGCTGTGGCTGCAATGCCTGTCATTGCAAGCAACAGGGCTGTGATGTACAGTCTCTTTCTCATCTGCAATTCTTTTGTTTGCGACAGCTCTGCTTAAAGTATCACCTCCTGATAGTCTTCGCGGAAACGGTCCTGGTCAAAGTCCATCTTGTCGATGTAGTACTCGGGGCAGAAGTGTATGAAGAAGAATTTCTTGTTTATGAAACCGTCCTTCTCACTGATGCGCTCGAACTTGAAGTCGGACTGTACGGGGTTGAACGGTATGCGGTCTATGTTTTCGTGCATCCGGTTACCGTAGAGGCTTGCCGCAAGCAGGAAGAAGTAGCCGGTGTCGTAGCCCAACATTCCGTAACGGGGGTATATGTTCTGTATGCCGCGGTTATACCAACGGATGAAATCCTCCTGGAATTCTGCCACGCGCGGGAGTGCGTAGTGGCTGTAGAAGGTTGCATAGAAGTATGTGTCTACTTCATACATAAGTTCTCGTGTATCCTTTGCATGTATCTGCCACTCGGGGTAACCGAAAAGCTTGAAATTTGCCACATTGAGTGAGTCTATGCTCCTTGTATGTAACAATGACGGGAGCAGAGTGTTCAGTGTGGTTGCCGATGATGATGTGGGGATGAAGACAAACTCTCTCTCCTCGATGTATGCGTTTGAGAGTGTGTGGAGCACGGTGTCGCCGTTGGATATGAGCTCCATTGGCAATGTGGTGTACGGGATGCTCTCCTTTGTCAGTTCGGCAGTGAGGCTCTTTACAAACTCCTTCTTGTTGTTGTCGGTAGTGTCCTCAACGAATATGACATTTGCATTGGGGAATGTCTTTACGAAGCTTGTACTTATCTGGGGTAGGATGAACGACTGTATGCCGTTGGCTACATAGACGGTGGGGTTGTCTATGGCCTCGTCCTTCTTGCTTGAGAATGGTATGAGGAGCGGTATCTCGCGCTCCTTTGCAAACCTTGCAAGTTCCTTGCAGTGTTTGGGGTATGATGCTCCAATGATTAGCTCCACGTCGTTGAAGGCGCTGCTTGAGAGCAGGCTGTCGAGGCTGCGGTCTTTCTGTCCGGCATCGTATGTGTTTATCACGAATGAGTAGCCCTCGCGCTTTAGCTGTTCCACAGCCATCAGGAATCCCTGGTAGTATTCAACCATGCGACCCTGCTCCTTGGGTGCGTAGCTGTCGAGAAGGAACGAGAGTACGACGGCAACGTTGAGCACTTTGTCGTCGTTGATGCCTTTGTTTATGGTCTCTACAATCTCCTGTTTCTTCTCCTCTACGGTGCTCTCCTTTTCGGCAGGCCTTTCACTTGGTGCGGGTATGTGGAGTACCATCTTGCGCTTGAGCTTTGTCTCCTGCAGGATGGGGTTGGCCTTTATTAGTTCCTCCTGGGTTATACCATATTTCGCGCATATGGATTCAATGCTCTCCTTGCGTTGCACTTTGTGTGTACCCACAATCACAGGTTTCTTCTCCTCATATGATGATTGGCGCGGGGCAACCGGTGTTGCGCTCTCCTTTGTGGCATTGCCTTTCACGGGGATTATAATGGTCTCTCCTGTACGGAAGTTATTGATTGATAGGCCGGGGTTTGCAGCGCACAGTTCGTCGGTAGTGACGTTGTACATCTTGCTAAGGCGGTAGAGCGTTTCGCCCTGCTGTATGGTGTGTGTCTTTACGTTCTTATCCTCCTTTGCCTTTGAGTTGCTGTTTCTGGGGATTATGAGTTTCTGTCCTATCGAAAGCTTCTCGGCACTGCCGGGGTTGAATTTTATAATCTCGTCGACAGTAGTGTTGTAGAGCTTGGAGATTGAGTAGAGTGTCTGTCCCTGTGCTACGGTGTGGCTCACAATCTCTGCCTTCTGTGCACTCATGGTCAATGTCGCCATTAGAAAGGCTATGGACAGTAGTATTCTTTTGCTGGTTTTCATACGTAATAAAGGTAACGTGGTACGGGTTGTTTTTCTATTTAACCGAATTTCTTGCGAAGATACGAATTTATTGTCAATATATGTATATTGAAAACCGAAAAATAACATCCGCGGAGCCCATTGCCGCGGGTATGGACAAAGTTGCCCATCTATTGCATTAAATAGTGCCGTTTGTCTATGTTATTTCATCGGGATTTACTATTTTTGCTCTTCATAGCGCATTCGGCTGCATTGTTTCTGCGGCATTGCGTGGTAGATGAAAAGTAAGACCAATATGAAAAGGACCATTCTATTTATATCGCTGTTGCTGCTGTGCGTCGTAACCTATGCGCAGAAGGAGATTACAGCACCAAAACCCACAGCCCTTGTGGTTGACTCAAAAGGTGTGCTCACCGACCTTGAGACAGGTGATGAATACTCGGGCGAAGCGCCTGTGACGGTGAGGTTCTATGCCAATGCTCCCCAAGAGGATGGCTTTTCACTCACCTGTACGTGGCAGTTCTTCAAGGAGGGCGAGGAGGAACCTTATCTGGTGCGCCATGATGCCGATGTGGAGATTGAGCTGCGCGAGAGCGGTACAACAATTGTAATGCCCAACATAACGTATACAAGCATTGAGGACAGCGAGGTGTACTGGCCTTTTGATTCCGAGACATACCAGCCGTTCAGCATAATACTTGCCGAGTCGGCTCTTGAGGCACCTAATGCCTTTTCGCCCAACGGTGATGGCATAAATGATTACTATAATGTGTTCAACGTGAAGTCAATCGTCGAATTCCATGGCGCCATATACAACCGTTGGGGGCAGGAACTCTACCGTTGGGGGCTCGACGAGATGGGGGTTGAAGGCGCAGGCTGGGATGGAACCTACAAGGGCAACCCGGTGAAGCCAGGTGTCTATTTTGTTGTCATCAAGGCCAAGGGTGCCGATGGCATTGAGTACGATATAAAACGTGATGTAAATCTTCTGCGCGGATATTCCGAGGCTGCGAAATAACAAATAATTTGTGATGATGGAGAGAGAGGAAAAGGGAATGATTGAGGTGTTTGGTGCCAGGGTGCATAACCTCAAGAATGTGGATGTTGAGATTCCGCACGATTCGCTCACTGTGATAACCGGTCTCAGTGGCAGCGGCAAGTCATCACTTGCCTTCGATACAATCTTTGCCGAGGGGCAGCGTCGCTATCTCGAGACATTCTCGGCATATGCCCGCAACTTCCTGGGCGGAATGGAGCGCCCCGATGTGGACAAGATTACCGGACTGAGCCCCGTAATCTCGATAGAGCAGAAGACTACCAACAAGAATCCGCGCTCTACCGTGGGCACAACAACCGAGATTTATGACTATCTGCGTCTGCTCTATTCGCGTGCGGCCGATGCCTACTCGTACCTCTCGGGTGAGAAGATGGTTAAATATACCGAGGAGAAAATCCTTGAGCTGCTGCTCGATGCATACGATGGCAAGCGCATATACATCCTTGCTCCGCTCGTGAAGAACCGTAAGGGACACTATAAGGAGCTCTTTGAGCAGATGATGCGCAAGGGCTATCTCAATGTGCGTGTCGATGGTGAACTGTGCGAGATGTCGCGTGGCATGATGCTGGAGCGATACAAGAACCATGACATTGAGGTTGTAATTGACAAACTTGCCGTGGATGCCAAGGATACACAGCGACTGAAGCAGAGCCTTGCAACCGCACTTGCCCAGGGTGAGGGATTGGTTATGATAATGGAGATGCCGTCGGGCGAGGTGCGCCACTACAGCAAGCGCCTAATGTGTCCGGTGACAGGTCTCGCATACAAGGAGCCCGACCCGCACAACTTCTCGTTCAACTCCCCACAGGGCTTTTGTCCCAAGTGCAAGGGATTGGGAGTGATAAGCAGTGTCGATGTCGAGAAGGTGGTTCCCGACCGCTCGCTGTCGGTCTATGACGGTGCTCTTGCACCGCTCGGCAAGTATCGCCGTTCATCAATCTTCCAACAGATTGAGGCAGTGCTTGCGCGTTACGAGGCCGATTTGAAGACTCCCATTGAGGAACTGCCCGATGAGGCTATCGATGAAATACTCTATGGCTCGCCTGTGCCGTTGAAACTCAACAGTTCGTCCGAGATGTTCTATGACAGCATCTCCACCTATGACGGTCTTGTGAAATATATACAGTTGCAGAAGGAGACAAGCGTCTCGGCCAAGGAGTTGCGTTGGGCCGAGCAGTTCTCGGCAATGCAGACATGCCCCGAGTGCGGCGGCGCACGACTGAACAAGGAGGCGCTCCATTACCGCTTGGCGGGCAAGAATATATCGGAGCTTGCGTCAATGGACATAACAGCCCTCAATGAGTGGCTTGAGAAACTCGATGAATCGCTTACCGAAAAGCAACGTGCCATTGCGGGCGAGATTGTGAAGGAGGTGAAGACGCGTATAGGCTTCCTGCTCGATGTGGGTCTCGGTTATCTCTCGCTCAACCGCTCGTCGGTGTCACTCTCTGGTGGCGAAGGACAGCGCATACGTCTTGCCACACAGGTGGGATCACAACTTGTGAATGTGTTTTATATTCTCGATGAGCCAAGTATCGGCCTCCATCCGCGCGACAACGACAGGCTCATAGCTTCGCTCAAGTCATTGCGCGACATCGGTAATACCGTTATTGTGGTGGAACACGACCGCGACATTATGCTTGCATCGGATTATATTATAGACCTTGGTCCAAAAGCCGGCCGCAAGGGTGGTGAGGTGGTGTTTGCCGGCACGCCGGCCGATATGCTTAAGGGCGATACAATGACTGCACGCTTCCTGAATGGAAAGGAGAAGATAGAGGTGCCTGCGGTGCGTCGCCCGGGGAATGGCAATGTAATAAAGATTACAGGTGCATGTGGCAATAACCTTAAGAACGTGGATGTCGAGTTCCCGCTTGGCAAACTAATATGTGTTACCGGTGTGTCGGGTGGCGGAAAGTCATCGCTCATCAACGATACCCTGCAGCCAATCCTTGCAAAGCATTTCTACCGTGCCTTGCGCGAGCCGTTGCTATACTCCTCAATCGAAGGCATCGAACACATTGACAAGATTGTGGATGTCGACCAGTCTCCTCTCGGCCGCACACCGCGCTCCAACCCTGCGACATACACAGGTGTATTCTCCGATATACGCAACCTTTTCGTTGACCTTCCCGAGGCGAAAATTCGCGGCTACAAGCCCGGCCGTTTCTCGTTCAACGTTACCGGCGGCCGTTGCGAGGCCTGTGGCGGTAACGGTTACAAGACATTGGAGATGAACTTCCTGCCCGATGTAATGGTGCCCTGCGAGGTGTGCCATGGCAAACGCTACAACCGCGAGACGCTCGAAGTGCGCTACAAGGGCAAGTCAATTGCCGATGTGCTGGACATGACAATAAACATGGCAGTGGAGTTCTTTGAGAATGTGCCTACCATTCTAAACAAGATAAAGGTTTTGCAGGACGTAGGCTTGGGATACATCAAACTCGGTCAGCCGTCGACAACCCTTTCGGGTGGCGAGAGCCAGCGCGTGAAGCTTGCTACGGAACTTGCCAAGCGCGATACAGGAAAGACACTCTATCTGCTCGACGAGCCCACAACAGGTCTGCACTTCGAGGATATACGTGTACTGATGAACGTAATAAACCGCCTTGTAGATAAAGGAAACACCGTGGTGATTATCGAGCACAACCTCGATGTCATAAAAATGGCCGACTATATCATTGACATGGGCCCTGAGGGCGGCCGCGACGGTGGTGTGGTGATGGCTACAGGAACCCCCGAGGAGGTCGCAGCCAAAGGGGTAGGGCACACCGCGAAGTATCTGAAAGAGGAGTTGGAGAGGTAATGTGCCCACAAAAACTGGTTTCCTCTTGGGGATATGTCATTTTAGGGTTACTCCTCGTCACAAGGTGACAAGTTCTCAAACTGCGTGATAACAAAGATACTTCGCTGCGCTCAGACGTTCTGTTGAGGGCTTGCCCGAAAAATGGCATGCGATGCTTTCGCATCGCTTTCCTTGTTAATAGGGACTCGGGTTCTCGCCTTCCTATACAACAAAAAGCACCTTTAGGGTGCTTTTCTGTTGAGCGGTAAACGGGACTCGAACCCGCGCAGCAAGCTGCGCTTTCCTTATTTATTGGGTCGCGGGTTCTCGTTATCCATTCTAAAAGACTAATGGCCACCATTGACATGGCGACCATTACTCCTTTAGAGCGGTAAACGGGACTCGAACCCGCGACCCTCGGCTTGGGAAGCCAATGCTCTACCACTGAGCTAATTTCGCAATTCTCTTGTCATCGGCACGCGCAAAAGCGGGTTTGTGCGTTGCTATGCAGGTTCAATTGCAATGCAAATATAAGGCATATTCGTGGTTTTT
>JAZRRI010000025.1:0-40284 GCA_045650605.1 Bacteroidaceae bacterium
CGAGCGACGTAGTCGCGGAGGGAGTTTAATAAATGCGGATGGAGTTCAAGCAAGAACATTGCTGCAAATTTCATCTTACTGTCCCTCCCCGTTTGTAACCCCTCCGCCTTCAGCACCTCCCCTAAAACAGGGGAGGAATTAGGCTTTAACCGCACTTCGTGCGATTGAACCTGCTCACGCTCGCTGTGAAAGTTTAAATTAATTTGACTTTCGCTCGCTTAGTCTCAGCTTTAACCTTTCAGTTTTCACATTTCCGTTTTCTTCGGTTCCATATGGATGCCTATGTGTGTCTCAGGGCCGAATTCATTCTTTATTGCACTCTCAATCTTTTTTGTGATATCGTGCGCATCTGTCAGCGACATTGCACCGTCCATCCTTATGTGGATTTCGATTGCAATGTTGTTGCCTATGCGTCGTGTGCGAAGGTGGTGAGGGGAGTCCACTTCGGGGAATGCCGTTACAATTGCGAGAATCCTCTCTTCAACCTCTTTCGAGAGCGATTTCTCAAGCAACTCATCAATGCATGGCTTAATCAAATCCACCGCCACCTTAATTATAAAGACGCTCACAATGAATGCCGCAATGGGGTCGAGCACTCTCCATTTCTCGCCCAAGAACATTGCGCCCGCAATGCCAATGAGTGTTCCAATTGATGAAAACACATCGCTTCTGTGGTGCCATGCATTGGCAATGACAGCCTTCGAATCAAGTTTTTTGCCTTTAATTACCGTATATCGGTACAACGCCTCCTTCAACACAATGGAAACAGCAGCAGCCACCAATGCAAGCATGCTTGGTGCCTCGAGCACCTTACCGTTGAAAGCATCGACAATACCTGTTACTGAGTTTACAAGAATACCAATTCCCACACCCAAAAGCACTAAACCTATTATTGCCGTGGCGAGTGTCTCGTATTTACCGTGGCCATAGTCGTGGCTCTCGTCCTGTGGTTTGCCCGATATGCGTACAAATATAATAACCACTATGTCCGTGACAAAGTCGGACAACGAGTGCACGGCATCGGCCACCATTGCAGCACTATGGCCGACTACGCCTGCTATGAATTTGAATACAAGCAGAAGAAAATTTACTATGCTACCAATAATGGTTACCTTGTAAATTCCTTTTTCACGTGTTGCGGTATGTGATGTCATATACAGTCTGTTTTTAGTTCCCACAGTTGCGAAATTATGTAAAAGCTATAAGATATAACAAGCGATTGAGTATTATTTTTGAAAAAAAAGAGATATTTTCCCTTGACTCCTACCTTGGTTCAATACGTTTGCACTATTTTTGTATCCTAATTACACTCCTAATAAAAAGAAGATGTCACACACTCCACGCAAGATAGAACTCCTTGCTCCGGCAAAGGATTATGAAACAGGTGTTGCTGCAATAAACCATGGTGCCGATGCCGTGTACATTGGCGCTGCGCAATTCGGTGCACGACAGGCAGCCGGCAATTCGGTCGAGGATATTGCACGCCTTGTCGACTATGCCCATATCTTTGGTGTGAAGGTGTATGTGACACTGAATACCATTATCTATGACGATGAGGTGACTGCCGTAGAGCAGCTTGTCAAGGAGTTGTACGATGCCGGCGTCGATGCGCTCATTGTGCAGGATATGGGAATTGCCGGGATGAACATTCCGCCTATCCCCCTGCACGCCAGCACACAGATGGATAACCGCACGGTGGAAAAGGTAAAATTCCTCTCCAATGTGGGTTTCCCGCGAGTGGTGCTTGCACGTGAATTGACCTTGGAGCAGATAAAGGAGATACACACAGCAGTGCCCGAAACGGAACTTGAGGTGTTTGTGCATGGCGCGCTTTGTGTAAGCTACAGCGGGCAGTGCTATGCGTCGCAGCACTGCTACGGCCGCAGTGCCAACCGTGGCGCGTGTGCACAGTTCTGCCGCTTGGCATTTGACCTTGTCGATGCCGATGGCAAGGTGATTGAGCGCGACCGTCATATGCTCTCCTTGAAGGATATGAACCGTTCGGCCTCCATAGAGGAGATGCTTGATGCGGGTGTAACATCATTCAAGATTGAGGGACGTTTGAAGGACGCATCGTACGTGAAGAACATCACTGCATACTACCGCGAAAAACTTGATGCCGTTTTTGCACGTCGCAAGGAGTATGAGCGCGCTTCGCAAGGCAAGTGCTATCCGCAATTCACCCCGGCACCCGAAAAAAGTTTCAACCGTGGCTTTACCGATTATATGCTGCACGGCAGCAAGGATGGAATGACATCGTTCGAGAGTCCTAAATCAAAGGGTGAATACATGGGGCGTGTAAAATTCGTGTCGCGCTACTATTTTACCGTTGTAGGCGGCGACTTCAATAATGGCGACGGTGCCTGTTATGTTGGGCAGGACGGTAAACTTCACGGTTTCCGCATAAACAAAGTAGAGGGTAATAGGATATATCCCCAGACTATGCCGCAGATTGAGAGCGGCGATGAACTGTATCGCAATTACGACTGCGACTTCGAGCGCCAACTCTCGCGCCCCGATGCACCGCGCCGCATTGCCATCTCGTTGCGTTTCAGTGACAGCGCGTTCGGTTTCAGCCTGCAGGCTACAGACGAAAGCGGGGCTGAGCACTGTGTTGAGTTCCCGTTCAAGAAAGAGGTGGCACGTTCATCGCAGCGCGAGAATATCATCAACCAGCTCGGCAAGTGGGGAAACACACCTTTCGAAGTTACAAAAGTCGATGTTGAACTTGCCGATGATTGGTTTGTGCCATCGTCACTGCTGTCGGAGATGCGCCGTACATTGTGCGAACTCATACTCAAGAACCGCCGTGCCGCTGTTGAGCGCACAGACATGCGACTAAAGGATAATGATACTGTATATATCACTGATACACTTGATTACAAGGGAAATGTTGCAAACCGTCATGCACAACTTTTCTACAAACAGCATAAGGTAACTGATATCCAGCCGGCATTTGAACTTGCCGGTAAAGATGGTGCCACGGTTATGTTCTGCAAGCATTGCCTCAAATACAGTATGGGGTGGTGCACAAAGAGCGGCAAGCCTTCTCCCTACAAAGAGCCGTTCTACATTGTATCGGGCGACGGCCGCCGTTTTCGCCTGGCATTCGATTGCAAAGAGTGTTTGATGAAGGTGGTGGCGGAATAAATTAAAAAGCCGCGCCTTAGGGGAACGACGCGGCTTTCTTCTCCGGGCAAACGCTTTTGCCCGTCGGGGTACCGACCTTCGCAGGCAGGCATTCCCGTGTTGAATCTATTACTATGAAAAACACAATAAATTAACATACCGCAGTAGGATTTTGTTCTACCGCGGTATGTTAATTTGTGTTAATGTGATTTGCGGGCAATATCACTTGCCACAAATCTCCTTGTAGTCGCAATATTCGCACTTCTTACTGTCGGTCGCCGGGGCAAAGGGCTTGTCGATATCGAATATATCTGTCAGCACCTGTTGCAACCTCTTCATGTACTCCGCCTCAATGGCTGAAATATCCTCTACCGGATTCTTTTGCACCTTGATTACAAAATCTGTACGCTCGGCATTGTCCTTATGGTGTACATATAACAGGCTCGGTGATATTTTCCGTTCAGCAACCGGGTCAATCTTCTTTACCCAGCCGCTGTTGCATGGGCATCCACCTGAGAGCGCATTCTTCAGAGCAATGGAGTAGAGGAATGCCTGCAAATGGTACCCTGCAGCCTTTGCTTTGTGAGCAAACACCTCGTCGAGCGACATGTTGCCATCGGTGCTCTCGCCGCCTCCTGTCTTGTAATCGGTAACATTGATTGTGTCTCCTTTGCTGTCGATGCGGTCTATGGTTCCACCAATCTTCACATTTATATTCTTGCCCGAACTGGTGAAACCGAAAGGCATTTCAATCTTTGCCTCGCTGCCCACATAGTTGAATGGAGCATAGGCAGCATCCATTTTAACAAGACGCAGAAGGAAGTGGTGCATGACACCGCGTTTTATGTACTGCTCGCCATTGTATACAGGCTTGTTGTTCTTGAAGAACTCCGTTTTGAACGCATCATCGATGAACTCGTAGAGCAGTTCAGGATTCTTTATGTAGTATTCAAGAGCCGACGCTGTGATTGTTGTCGTGTTCCAGTTGCTTATAATCTTATTGTACAGGTTTTCGGCAGCCTTGTGGAATACCGTTCCAAAGTCATTGTCCTTGAAATCTTCGTCGGCCTCGAGCAACGGTTTCATGTTCATCACATAGTAGTAGAAGAACTTGAGGCCGCAATCGATGTATCGGTTTATGGCCGATGGTGTCATTGTTCCGGCATTGCTGTTGAACGAGGTGTCGAACCTTTGGCGCAGTGCATCGACGATTTCCCTGCTCTTGGGTTGTTCCTTTACCTCTATGGCCGCTGTGCTTTGCTGCGAGGTGAGCATTATGCGCTTCGCATCGTAGAGCTTGCTGCCAAGCAACTGTAGGATGTAGCGTGAGCATTCGCCACGCGTCTTGCTGTCCGACGAGCTGTTGTAGACAAGCGTCACACGCTCGGCGCGCTGCAGCAGACGGTAGAAGTAGTAGGAATATATGGAGTCGCGGTGCTCGCTTAGCGTGAGCCCGAATGCCTTGCGCAAATTATAAGGGATATATGAGTTTTCGCCGCTGTTCTTTGGCAAGTTACCTTCGTTCACTCCAAGCAGGATGATGTTCTTGAAATCGAGGTTGCGTGTCTCCAGCAATCCCATTATCTGCAGACCCACAACCGGCTCGCCGTGGAATGGCAGACGCTGCGTTGAGAGCATTCTTATGAGCAGTTTGCCAATTGTGGCTTGCTGGACTACAAGGTCACCGTTGCCCACAAGCTGCAGCAGACGCTGGCATTGGGTGTATACCTTCAGTATCGCCTCAATGAAAAGCTGGTCATAGAGTGTCTTCTTCTCATTCTTCTTCAGGGTCTGTGCAATGCCGTAGATGAGACGGCTCAAACCGTCGAGCCACTCTTTGTTGTCGGTGTAACGGGTGAAGAGCTCTTTGAGGAAATCATCAAGGTGCAACACGGCATCTGTAGGGAAGAATATCTTCTCGTATAGCAATTTATGGCGCAAATCCCTGCTTTCCCCGCTTCCTTGTATTACGTAAGGGTGTTTGAGCACGTCGCACACAAATGACATTGTAAAACTGTGTTGCTTCTCGCTCCATCCGCGTGTCTGCAGGTCGACAAGCAGTTTCACAAGCCCGAAGATTGGAGTGTGAGTGAGCGGAAATCCCATTGTTACGTTCATCTGCCTTATATCGTATCCGTTAGCTTTGTCGGGTATGGCATGCAACGCGGGTTCGAGCATTGTCTCGTCGCACAGCACAATGGCTGTGTCAATCTCCTCCTCGGTAAGGTTCTCATTGAGCCATTGAGGGATGTAACGCACGGCAGTGCTGTCGTTCACAGTCTCAACAACGGTTATCTGCTTTTCTGTTCTCAGGTTGTCGAACATCTCCTTGCCGAACACTCCGGGGAAACGTTTCAGGTTCTTGCGCATGAAGTAGCCCGCCTCCTGCGTGTCGCCTTGGGTGTAATAGGTATCATAGTCCCAATAGAAAAGAGCCTTGCCCTGTTTCTGTACATAGTCGAACATGCGGCTTTCCACCTCGTTGAGGGCGCTGAAACCCACAAAGAGATACTTGTCGTAATCGAGTACAATCTCCTTTCCGCTCTCTATGACATCGCGGAAGAGCATGCCCTCATAGGCCATGCCGCTCTCCTTGAGCGACTCCTTGAAGGTGCAGTATATTGTGTAAAGGCACTCCCAGATGGTCTGGAATTTGCCCTCAATCTTGCCACCGGGCTTGAAGTTGCTGAAGAAACGTGCTATTGACTCGGCCTGACCTGGCTCAAGAACATCCTTTGCCGTGCCAATCTCGCGCAACTCCTTTATGTTTGCAAAAAGTTGTTTGGCATTGGCAAGGTGCTTGTCAACGTCGTCAAAGTCCTTGATAAGCATTTCGCCCCAGTAGTAGAAACTGTCGAGCGACTCAACCTCGGTGTCGGCACTACAATCCTTGTACATCGATTTTATGTACTCCTTGTAGAGTTTGCTGACAAGCAGGATGGGGTCGCCTATTGCATACTGGCTGTTCTGTTGGAACAGGTTGGCTATGGTAAGGTATTTGGGGCTCCACAGTGGAGCGTTGTTGCTGCTTTCGAGCAGATAACGGTTGAAGAACAATCCCGCACGTTTGTTGGGGAATACAACGGCTACATCCTCAAGATGACCGTTGAACCTCTTGTACACATCATCTGCAACGAGTTTCAGAAATGGTGTCATATATCAATAACGTATTCTATTCATTAATAATAAACCGATATGGAATGGAGAATCGCTATCCCGCTTATACACTCTCAATCCTGTTGGGGTAGACGTACCAGACATATCCGCTCACATTCTTGTAGCCTATCGCCTTGAGCAGGTCGACATACTGTTTTACCTGTTCGGTATGCTCATCTCTCTTGCTGGCAAATTTATAGTCCACAACAACAGCTGTGTCTCCTTTTATCATCACACGGTCGGGGCGGCGGCTCTTATCCTCGCTGTCGGCTATGAGGATTGAGCGCTCGTTAAACAGCTTGTAGCTGCCGTTGAACCATGTTGCGGCACCGGGGTTATCGAGTGCTCTCCCCAACAGATTCTTTATCTTCTCGTAGCGTGTTCCTTCTGTTATGAGTCCTGTGAGTAGAAGGACCCTGTTCAACGCACTCTCCAAGTCCTCTTTTTTCTCTATCTGCGACAGCACAAGGTGCATGAGTTTACCTTCGTCAATATACTTCTGCTGTTGTTGTTCCTCGGTGTCGGTGGCAAGGAAACGGTCGAGCTCGTTCGACTGGCGAAACTCTATGCGGCTGTCGTAGTAACTGAACGGCAGGCTCACAGGCTGTGGCTTCTCCTCGAACGGGTTCAGTTCTTTCTCCTTGTCGCTATCTTTCTTTTCCTCCTCTTTCTTCTTGTCAACATCCTCGCTTGGAACTATTGTTCCATAGCGCAGTACCTTCTCTTTGTCGTCATATGTTGCACCGTCAATTACAAGGTTGGGGATTACACAGTTTATCAAATCGGAAATACTGCTCTTTTTGGGTGCATTATCATCATCTTTTTTCTGTTTGTTCCCCTCTTTTTCCTGGGTGTTGTCACTGAACATTATCAGGTTGCTCTTTGCGCGTGTCGTTGCAACATAGAGTATGTTCAAGTTGTCGACAATCTGGTACAGGTACTCCTCAAAGTAATCGTCCCTGTACATCGACTCGGCCATATCCTTAGTGCTGTTTATGGGCAGAAGGCTTATGTTGTCAAAAGGAGCCTTACCCGGCACGCACCATATCAGGTTGCGCCCATCGCCCGTGAATGTCCAGTCGCAGAAGGGGAGAATCACGGTGTGGAACTCCAGTCCTTTTGACTTGTGCACCGTCATCACACGTACGCTGTTTATGCTCTCGGCAGGCACACACTTGTCCTTTATGCTCTCGTCCCAGGCGGCAAGGAACTTGTTCAGGTCGGCATGACGGTTGTTTATATATTGCGATGCATGGTCAAGGAATGCAAACACATAGGCCTCCTCTTCGCTTGAATTGCCAACGTCGAGCATTGCAAAGAGCTGCTCAATGAGTTCGTATACGGGCAATCCCTTAAGGCGCTCAAGCTCATCGCGCAGTTTGGGCGGGAGCAGGGTGGTGACGTCATCGCCCACATTGCCCTCGTTGCCCTTTGAGGTCACCTTGTTATATAGCTTTACAAGGTTTACGATGTTCACCTTGTCCTCGGGGGTCGCAATGTAACGCAGTGCTGCAATCACAAGTCTTACGTAGAGTGACGACGAGAGCTTATATGCTTCGTCCGACACAATCTTCAGGTCGGGGAACTCCTTGTTGAAAGCATCAACCACAAGGTTTATCTTCTTCTCCTTTGTACGCAACAGTATGGCAATGTCACGCGGAGCGACATTTTCAACTTCGAGCAATTGGTGTAACGTCTCCATCAGTTGCTTTATGGCCAGGTCACTGTACATCTCCTCGGGCTCTACTTTCTGCAACAGGCGCACCTCGGCATATCCTTGCCAGGGCTTCTCTTTCTTACCCGGCTGTGGTTGGGGAACAGCCTGTTCGACATCTTCATAGGCTGCCTGTATGCTTTTCAATCCATTGTCACCCAGAAGAGCGTTGTATGTAGTAGCAATACTTTTTATCGATTCACGGAAAAGAGCATTGTTGAACGTTATAATGCGTCTGTCACTACGGTAGTTTGTCGATTTGTATGTAAAACCGTCGACAGCGACATCCTGGTTGGCGAATGTTATCTGGTCGGCGCGGAATGAGCCTCCAATGTTGTTCATGATATTCCAGTCGCTGTTTCGCCAACGGTAAATGGACTGCTTCACATCGCCCACTATGAGGTTGAACTTGCCACGCGCAAGCACCTCTTCGAGCAACACTTTGAAGCATACCCACTGCAGTTTCGATGTGTCCTGGAACTCGTCAATGAATATGTGGTCAATCTCTGTGCCAATCTTCTCAAAAATGAAGGTGGCGCTCTTTCCGATCATCGTGCTCAGCAAGTGTGTGGTCTCAGCAAGCATGAAACGGTTCTCGCGCGCATTCTCATCCTTCAGTGTCGATGCAATATTATTGAGCATTGCAAGCTGATGATAGTGTTTGAGCGAGAGACGGCAATTTATCTTCTCCTCGTACAGTGCCTTGCTCTCACCAATGAGTGCGGCAATCTCATTTACGTAGGGGCATGATGATGATATCTCCGCTGGGGTGCTCATGAGTGTTGCAATTGCAGGAGTGATTTTGACGACTCCCTCGTTCAGCATCTTGGTGAACACATTCCATATGCTACCGTTGGCCGCACCGCGTTTAAAGTTCTTGACGGTGTAGCCACTCGCGTATGAGAAGAAACGCCCTGCAACATCCTTGGCTTTGTCATCAAGACTCTCTTGCAAGGCTGTCACATCGTCGTAGAACTTCTCGAGCAATGCACCATTGTCACGCTCAATCTCCTCGCGCAATGCCTCGCCGCGTTGCTGGTACTCCTCGTTCAGTATGTTCTTGGCAAAATCCTTTATCTCTTTGTCAATCTTCCATCGCTTGCCGGTTTTCATCTTGTCCTCGATGTACTTTACAACCTGGGCAATCTGCGGTGTTCCGGGTTCCAGTTTCTTTATGTAGGCATCGACAGCATTGTTGAGCAACTCCTCGGCATCGAGCGAAATCTCCATGTCGCCGCTAAGGTCCAGCTCCTTGGCAAGACTGCGCAGTACAGATTGGAAGAATGCATCGATTGTCTGTATGCGGAAATGGCCATAGTCGTGCAGAATGTTCTCCATGGCCTCGGTTGCCCTCTGTCTTATCTCCTCGTCACTGTAATCCGGGAGCTGGGCTTTTATTTTCGCCGTGTAGTCGGCTGCACTCTTCATACCATGTGCAACACCGTAAAGTTTGCCCAATATACGCTCCTTCATCTCGGCCGTGGCTTTGTTTGTAAAGGTTACGGCAAGAATTCTGCGATATGCCCCGGGGTCTGCTATCAGCAGCTTTATATACTCAAGGGCAAGAGTGAATGTCTTACCCGAACCGGCCGAGGCCCTGTATATCTTAAGATTTCCATTCATATTCCTAATGTGTTTTTCCTGTTATTTCAACCCTGCTTTTACCCGGTGACAACTTCACCACATTCACCTTTACAGGAATCTGTTCAAGCATCTCTGAAAGGTGCGATATCACACCAACCTTGCGTCCGCTGCTCTGCAGTTTCTCAAGCATCATCAATGCGGTCTGCAATGTCTCCTTGTCGAGAGCACCGAACCCCTCGTCAATGAACAGCGATTCAATCTTCATACGGTTCGATGAGAGTGACGAGAGTGCAAGCGATAGTGCAAGCGACACAATGAATGTCTCACCTCCCGAAAGGGTGTGGGCAGAACGGCTCTCGGCCATCATGTCAAGGTCAATGACCTTTATGCCCAGACTACCATCGGCAATCCTTGCAAGGCGGTAGCGTTTGGTCATGTCATACAAATGCTCGTTGGCAACACCCAACAGGATGTCAAGTGTATACTCCTGGGCATATCTCATGAGTTTGTCACCGGTAGCCGAACCGAAGAGCTTGTCAAGGATGTCCCAATGTGACTTCTGCTCCAGTTTGCTGTTGTACTCAACGCTGTATTTCCCAAACTGTTCGCGGTTTTTCTCATCCTTCAGCAATTGGGCCTTTACCAGCGTTATGCGTTCGCCTATTCCTTTTGTTTCACCCTCCAACAACAGCAATCTCTGCTTTATGCTATCGGCATTCTCTTCTTCGGTTGTCTTTGCCGGTGCATTCATGTGGTCGGCAAGCAACTGCTCACGCTCGCGCATTCTTGTCTCGGCTCCGGTAATAGCCTGCATAAGTTGCTCTATGTTGCTGCGCATGGCGGCAATGGCGGTGTGCCCCACCTGCAGCAGGGCATCGAGCGTTGTTGCATCCATATTGTCGTCACGTGATACAAGAAAATCGTTTATCTTTGCCCGGAGAGACTCCAATTTCATTGCCGTATCGGCCAGACGACGGGTTATGGCTGTGATTTCTCCCTTCAGTCTGCCACGCACACTTTCAATCTCGGCCTTGGTCTGAACGGCATCGGCAAACAGTTTGTTTACATTGGCTATGGCATTCATGTAGTGCTGTTGCATTTCGTTTGCGCTTTTCCAGTCGCCAAGGAGGGACGCGAGATGCTGCTTCTGTTTCTGCATGCCCGACTCAAATTCCTCAATCCTTGCCTTTTTCTCTTTCAGTTCCTTTTGGGCATCCTGTACACGTGACTGATGGCCGGCTTTGTTGGCTGTACATACATTTATCTCATTGGTGATAGCATGCATGCGCTCTTTGTAGCTGTTCCATTTTGTATAGAGGCAGGTGAGGTCACTTGCTGCATTCTTTCTTGTAAGCAGCGTTGCCGCATCCTCTACACCGGCAAGGAGTGAGAGGTTTGCGTTGTGGTTGCGGGCAATGGAACTGTTGTGCAGTTCAATGGCTGCCTGCAGTTTCTCAATCTCGCTCCTGCAATTGGAGATGTTGCCCTCCAGGTGCTCTATGAGCTTGCGGTTGGTCTCCTTCATCTCCTCAAGTTTCTCCTCTTGTAACAGATTGGCCGCCACCTCAATATTCTCGTGATGTCTGCTGCCGCAAACCGGGCAGGGCTCGCCCTCGACAAGTCTTTTGCGCAAAGCAGCAATCTCGCTCGACATTGTCTGCTTCAGAGCCTCTTCACTCTCACGTGCTTGCAGAAGGTGTTTCTCGTGTGTGACAAGCAGTTCACGTGCAGCGGCAAGGGCTTTCTCCTTTCTTTGCACCTCAAGTTTCTCATCCTCAATGGCCTTTATGTTTGCCACAATGGTCGGAATCATCTGTATGGCTGCGGAGTAGTGGGCATTTTTCTCGAACCAGGCACTCTTTTCCTCATGCTCAACAGCCAATGTTGACAATTGTCTGTCACATGCCGCAATCTCGGCACTGAAGCGCTCAAGAGCAGCATCTATGCGCTTTGCATCGGTTGCAAGTTCATCGTGCACCCTCTTGTCCTTTGCATACTGCTCCTCGGTTTCACTTGCCTCTGCTATCAGCGGTTGCTTTTCAATGTATTCGGCATTGATTCTCTCCTGGGTGGCAACAGCATCTTCAACACTCTTCCTTGCTTTCTCGTATCCTTCGTTCTTTGCCTCGAGTTGCTTTTCATACACGGCAAGCTGTTCTTTGTCATTGCCTTGCTGCAGCGCGGTGTCGCGCAATGTCATGTACGCATCGCGGATTGGCTGCACACTGTCAATGAGTCTTAGCTTCTCAATCTCAGGTGCTGCCTTTTCAAGCCTTTGCTTGGTCTCGGTAACCTCTTTCTGCGCCTGAGCCAGCTGCATGTTTATAGCTGCAAGACGTGCAAGCCACTCGAGCTTGGCTTTCAATACCTCTATGTTTTCTCTCTTTAGCCTCAGTTCCTTTTCAAGGCTCTCAATCTCCTCTTTTGCAGTTGCAACCTCGTCGTCGCTCAACAGCTGAAGATCCCTGCGCTTTGCTTCGAGCAATTCAATATCCTGTACAGCCTCTTTCCTCTTTGCAAAGATTGCTGCCGATATGAGGCTGTATATACCCGTGTCGGTAAGCGCGGAGAGCATCTTGGCCTTCTCGTCCTCGTCGGCCTTCAGGAATGCCGAGAAACGGCCTTGTGCAAGCAGTACAGAACGGGTGAACTGCGGGTATTCGAGCCCTATGAGGCGGGGAATCTCGGCCTGGTGCTCCTTTGCCGAGAGCTTGCGGCGTTCGCCCGTCGCCAGGTCGGTCATGTACATCTCGGCACTCTGCATCTTGCCGTCCGGTCTTCCATGTGCGCGGGAAATGCTCCATCTTACGCGGTACTCCTTGCCGTCGACGGCAAGGAAATCGACCTCGGCATATCCTCGTCCGCGCCCTTTGCGCAGTATGCTCCTGATGTCATTCACCCTCATGCTCTGCTCAATGTAGTCGCCGCCTTCAATGTTGTCAAGGCGGGGCGACTCACGGTAGAGTGCAATGCACATTGCATCGAGTATAGTTGTCTTTCCGGCACCGGTGTTGCCTGTAATGGCAAATATGCCGGCCGAAGAGAGCGGTTCCTTGCGGAAATCGACCTCAAACTCACCATCTATGGATGCCAGATTACATCCCCTTATTGCCAATATTTTCATCGCGTACCTCCTTTACAACTTCGTTCAACTTATTGAGCAGATGCGCTGGCATCTCCTCTCCATTACATATCTTTCTGTATATCTCCTGCATAATCTCAACAGGGTCCTTGCGCTTGAAATCGTCATATGTCATTGCTGCGCCCCCAACAAATTCGTGCTGTGTGGCAGCGGCGCTTGTTGCAATGCGTGTCAAGCGTACCGCCTTTCCCTCAATGGCATCCTCAATCTGCTGTCGCAAAGAGGTGTCTTCGCTCTTTACAAGCACATTAACCTCGAGGAATGGCGAATGTTCGTCCACCACACCGTCGGGCAGTTTTGCAAGCTCGGCAACGACACTGTCTATGGGTTCATAGGTTGCCGGAACGCTCATCAACTTAACCGGGGCATCAAAGGGTATTCTTTGGATATCGCGTACTTCGCTGTCAAGTACAACCATTGTCACGCTCTGTCTGTTTCTTCTCTCGGCAAACGACATTGGCAACGGAGTACCTGAGTAACGCACGTTCTCCCTGCCGCCGACACGCTGTTCCCTGTGCAGATGCCCAAGCGCAGTGTATGCGATTCCCTCATTTACAAAGTGGGCATTAATACCCTCAAGACCGCCTATTATAGCGTATTCCGACTCGTCGCCAACCGAAACCTCGGCACCCGATGCCTGCAGATGTCCCATAGCCAGTATTGGCGAATATCCGCGTTCTTTAGCCCTGTTGTAGAGTTCATTGTACAGCATCGCTACCCCGGCACTGTAGTTCTCGGCCTCGGGCAGGTCGTGCATGCGCAGATAGGGGACAGCCAGGCAACAGCCGCCATTCTTCAGCGGGACAATCATCCTGTCATAATCAATTCCATCATTTGTAAAATGCACAACACCCGACACGGTTGTGTTAAAGACTCCAAGCATGGGGTTTGGTGCCTCAAGGCGTGCCGCTGAGTCGTGATTGCCGGCTGTGATTACAACCTGCAACGCACTGTTCTCGGCAGTTACTTTTGTAAGGAAACTGTAGAACATCCTCTGTGCCTCGGCCGATGGGTTAGGGGAGTCGAAGACATCACCTGCAATGAGCAGAAGGTCTATCTTCTTTTCACTTATGAGGTTGCATAACCAATCGAGAAACACTTTGTGTTCCCGGTATCTCTCATGTCCGTAAAACGTTTGCCCAAGGTGCCAGTCGGCAGTGTGAATTAGCTTCATAGATTACATCCAAATATTTTGCTAATATACTGTTTTTACATAAAAATTTCAAGTCACATTACCGTTTATTTGCGCAAAATAAAGAAAACGATGAGGTATTTGTGGCTAAAAACAATGTGCATTTCTACTATAATATACTCATATTGAGTGAGAGTGTTACAAAAAAGTGGAAATATTTTAGTATGTGGAAAGCGCAACCAACGGCGGAGACAGATCCAGTTGTTGAGAGCGCACCTGTTACGGATAATACCCCTCAGTCGCAGGGCGACAGCTCCCCTACTTTAGTGGAGCAGCCTACCCCGCAGGCTACGAATGAGATGCAACCGGTAAGTGAGGAGGTTGCTCCTACGGCAGAGGAGATTGCGGATGCACAGGCATTTGCGGATGCGTATGCGGCCAACACTTTGGAGGCTTACCAGAATTATCTTGACAATCATCCCGAGGGTGCGTACCGTGAAGGTGCGAGACGTGGCATTTGGGCTCTTGAGGGCACAAGTAGTGTGGCAGATATTGCATCCATCACTAATGCGGAAAATGTGTTGCGGCGTGCGCAAGCTGCACAGGAGGCTGACCTTGAAAAAGGCGAAAAGGGCGAAAAAGGCCAAAAGGCAGTTGAAGGCGAAGTAAGCGATACTCCGTCTTTACTTGATGTAGTTAAAACCCTTTACTCAAAGGGGAAAGAAGTTGCATCAAGATTATTTAGCATGAAATTCTTCGATGTTGCAAAGACACCAGGGTTTATGCAAGAACTTGGTTTGCGAGGTGATAAGTTTACAATCAAGTATGGAGTTATCGCGCGTCATCTTGGCAAAGACGGTTCTCACGATTTATCAGAAAAGGATTGGGAGCAGTTGCCACAGGCACTACAAAATCCATTTGCTATATCCAAACTGACAGATAAGAAAGATTCTTATCGCATTTATACTACTCTCCAAACAGAGAGCGGTGAATTTGTTGTTGTCGGTGCTGATGTAAAGAATGCCGGTCGTGAGATTGAGGTGAATGCGGTTTCTACGGTATTTGGACGTAGAAATAATGCCAATTTACCCAAGAATGAGGAGGTGATATATAGGAGTAAAGAAATAACTCCTGAACAATCGTCACTTCTCAAGCGACCCAATTTCGCTCAATATCCGACTGAACAGGAGTTATCTACCGACGAAGGTACAACACAATCTGCTAAAGTGCAAGAGAATACGCAAAAAAGTGGTGAGGAAATTCAAGAGCCGCGCTCGGTGGAAGAGATTCTTGAGAATGGCGATAAGCGCATTACTAACTACAATTCACGCGGTGAGGTGGCAACGGTTGCCACTGAACGCGATGGTAAGGTTGTGTCGGTCGACTCTTACGACGAGGGTGTGCTGTTTGAGCATACGGAGTATGATGGGAACGGTGTTTCAACTTCGGTGACACGTTATGACAAGAGTGGAAATGCGATAGGTACACAGATTTATGTGGATGGAAAGGCGGCACCAAACGGAAAGGTGAAAGGTGAAAGCGGAAAACCGAATGCGAAAAGCGGAAAGCAGACTCTTACGGATAAGGTTGTGGCAAAGGCGAAGGAGAAGCAGAGAGCGCGTTTTGCTGACCATGCGAAGGGGATTGCCGAGAAGTTGGGCGTTGAGGTTACTGTGCACAATGATGAGTCAACGGTGACTAATAAAAGTGCGATGAAGGCTATTGCCGAGGGTGGCGAGGTAAAGGGTTGGTATAACCCTATCACAGGAGAGATTGCGCTGTTTATGCCGAATATGGAGAGTATGCGCGATGTGGAGAGCACTATCCTGCACGAGGCTGTGTCACACTATGGTATCAAGCATTTCTTGGGTAAGGAGGATTTTAACAATTTCCTGGATGGTGTTTGGGATATGATGCCTGCGGGTGTGAGAGCGCACTTCTTGCAGTATGTGGGTGCTGACATGAAGAATCCGTCGAAGGCGAAGATGCGACAGGCGGCTGATGAGTATGTGGCGCACATTGCGGAGAAGATGGACTTGAACGAACTTGAGCGAAGTGTATGGCAGAGATTCATTGATTATGTGATGGATGTGCTGCGCAAGGCTGGTTTCAAGAACTTGAGACACAGGGATGTTGAGGCGGTCATCAGGGCAAGTTATGCGAACCTACGGAAAAACGGAAATGTGAAAACTGAAAACGGAAAGGTTTCACAGGTTACCGGCGGTGAGACGATGGCGAGCAAGAAGATGTCGGAGAGGCGCCAGGAGAAGAACCGCATAAACAATGTTCTTGATGAAGTTGGCGGTATCATATATGGAAACAAGGAGTATGCGAAGAAGCAACGCCTAAAGAGAGAGGCTGAAAGAAAGGAACTTGCGAAAGAAATATACTCTTCTGTTTTGAAAGGTGATTTTAATGATGTAACTTTGTCGCAGATAGATAAATTCATTGAAGATGCTACACCTGCTAACCCTTTCGGACGGAGAATATCGCAACGACTTCCACAGAGAATGGAACGAGCGCTGCGTCAAGGAGCGAGAGCGAACGCTGTCGATGCGCTTTTCAGCCGAATATCTGAGAGCGCAGTCCCAGCGAATGAACGCTTTAGTGAAGCAGGAAGAAGAAAGATTGAGGAGAGAAAGAAAGAACTCCTCAAAGGGTGGGCTATAGCCACCGGTAACTGGCATACTGACCTCAAGGAGTTTACTGATGATACCGAGCCTATTGGTGAGGGTAAGGACTCAAAGGTCTATTCTTCTAAAGACGGCCGTTATGTTATAAAGGCATCTAAGGGCAAGCCTTTCGGCAAGCGTTTCCGCCCTGATATTGACAACATTGCTTTATTTAACGATGTATTCCGTGACACAAGATATGAGATTTTGGGCTACGGTGAGATTGATGGTGAGTTCGTGAGGATTCTCCAGCAGCCTATTGTGGATTTTGCCGAGAGTACTCCGCTGACAAGCGAGGAGCGCAGGGAGTATATGCAGTCTCTTGGATTTGAGCCGCTGAATGATGCGAACACGGCTTTTGCTGATGGCGAGATTGTTATTGCTGATTTGCAGAAGGGAAATGTTGTGCGCGACGCGGCTGGAAACATAAGTGTCATTGATGCTGATGCGAAGCTGCACACAAAGGATGTGGGCGGCGATTATACTTACCCTCCTGTTGAAACGGATTTGCCGGAAGGTACAGACTTGGGTGGTACGATGTTCCGCAGGGCCAACAAGAACCAGGAGGTTTTTGTAAGCAATGCACAGCGTGCTGTTGAGGGTATAAAGCAGGAGAAGGCTACACCGGAGCAGTGGATTGCTATGCTGAAGAAGAATGGCGGTTTGAAGGCCGGTGAAGAGGCTTGGCTTGGGCTTGAGGAGTGGCTCACGGAAAAGGGCAAGGTGAAAGGTGAAAGGTGAAAACGGAAAGGTTTCTTCGAACGGAGAGGTAAAAGGTGAAAACGGAAAACCAAATGTGATTACCAAGCAGGAGATTCTTGACTTCATCGGTGAGAACAAGATTCAGATTGAGGAGGTGAGATACAATGGTGATACAGATGTGTATTCTTCGCACGACATTTATGAAACCGAAGAGTTTACTGATTTGAACAGTAGTTTGATTGAGTATGACGAAGAGGAAAATCCTTATATCAATAGAGAGGAATACGAAAGGTTGCGTAACGAGGATCCTGACTTTTTTGACGGTTTTTCTATTGATTATTGGGGCGAGGGTATTGAGGTTGATGACCCTAAGGCGGCTGCAAGATATTTAGGTTTGGCAAAGGGGCGACAAATAAACTCTACCCGTCTTGATTACACCACCGAGGGCCTTGAGAACAAGCGCGAGATTGCTCTTGTAGTGCCCACTGTTGAGCCATACAATGCGAGTGATGAAATTCACTTTGGCGATGCGGGTAATGGCCGTGCGGTTGCGTGGGTGAGATTTGGCGAGACTACCGACAGCGAGGGTAACCGTGTGCTTGTGATTGATGAGATTCAATCCAAGAGACACCAGGATGGACGAGAGAAGGGGTATGCTACAGAAGATTATATCTACGCAAAGAGAGAACTGGATTACCTCTACAAGAAAATGCACGAAAAGGGACTAACAGAGGAAGAGCATGAAAGGTATAAATGGTTGCAACAATATACTGCTGATAATTTCGGGGTGGTCCCCTCTGCTCCCTTTGAGAAGAATTGGCAGGAACTTGCAATGAAGCGTATGCTGCGACTTGCTGCCGAGGAGGGCTTTGACAAGGTGGCTTGGACCACGGGCGAACAGCAGGCGGAGAGGTATGACATGAGCAAAGTCGTTAGCCATATAGCATGCGATAAGGTTGGCAAGAACGGAAACAAGAGTTTCTCAATGGGACTTGACTACAAATTTATTGTTGACCCGAACGGAATAGTTATCAGTTCCAAGGATGAGTATGTCGGAAAATCACTTGCGGATATTGTAGGAAAACCGCTTGCAAATAAAATGCTTGAAATGCAAGAGGGAGACACCATCAGCGGTGACGGTCTCCGCATTGGTGGCGAGGGCATGAAGGGCTTCTATGACAGGATGTTGCCATCGTTCGTACAGAAGTACACCAAGAAATGGGGTGCGAAGGTGGGCGAGGTGACTATGCCTGACCTTGGAGAGAACAATACTATGCACTCTGTTGATGTTACTCCCGAGATGAAGGAGAGTGTGATGGAGGGGCAGACGATGTTCAGAAGGGTGGTTGACCGCGATGGCAACCCGATTGGTGATGGCTCTTGGCACAAGAATTACAAGGTTGACGAGGTGGCTTTGAGTTACCCGAATATATCGTACAAAGTTGATAAGAGTGCATCGACAGAGAGTGTGTATGTCACTTATACGAACAATGACCCGAAATACCCAGAGAATGGGAAACCGAAGGTTACTGTAAGATATAGCATCCACGATAGCAATGCGGTGAAGTTTGGCGACCAGTTGAGAGGTGAGGCGGTTGAGCGTAACAATGGCGAGCTGCTCTACAGGCTTGGCCTCAAGGAGAGGGAATGGGTTCCTGCTCCATCGGTCCCTACGCGGACGGTTTCCAAAAAGGATTTGGAGAACAACACCTATGAGGAGAGCGAGTTGACTGAAAGGGATATTATGTTGTTGCCTGTCGGTGCTGATATTGCTGAACATAAAGGTAAACTGATTAAGGGTACCAACGAGTTGATATTGGTTGACAAGGTGCTTGCAAACAATAATAGGGGTTACTATAGATATAGTGATATCCCCGAGGTTGAGCAGCAGAGAGCCAAACAGTTGGTGCGTGAGATTGTAGAGCCGTACGCAAGGGAGAAGAGAGAGGAGGTTGAAAAGCAAAGACCTTTCCACGAAATGATTGATGACTTATACAACAATGAGAATGTCGATAAGTCTAAATACGCAATGACATATTTCCATGTCGCCGAGACTCCTGATTTCATGGCAAGCATCGGCTTGAGTGGCGCAGAGTTTACTATCCCGTTCAAAGCAATATCTACTCACATAGGAAAAGATAGCGACCATTATCTTGACGCAGATATTTGGCATAGTTTGCCGGAGGCTTTGCAAAATCCATTTCTTGTAACAAAGTATGGGAAGGACGACCGTTTCCGCATCTATACAACTTTAATGCATGATGGTAAATATGTAGCCGTTGGTGTTGATGTAAAGCGAATAAATCAAGGCAGAAATAAACCGATTATAGAAATCAATTCAATAAAGACAGTGTTTGCTAAAACCGGTAAGATTGGTGAAAATGAAACGGTGGTTTGCTATGATGAAAGAATAACTCCTGAACAGGAGGCACTTCTCAACGGACGCAATTTCCGTCAATATCCAACCATTCAGGAGTTATCTGCCGACAAAGGTAGTACAAGTTCCGCAGAAATGCAAGAGGGCGAGACGCTTTTCTCAAAGAATGAACTCACTCCTGAGCAGAAAAAGAAACAGGAGGCTTTGAAGGAGAATGCCAAGGCTATCCGTAGGTTGCATAATGTGAAGGCGAATTTTTCTATCACTGCTTTGAGAAACTTGGGCTTTGCCCTTGAGACACAGGAGCAGAGGGAGATGCACGACCGTTTGTTTGCGGAGAGGGATGCTATAAGCGGCAGGGAGAATGCCGTATCGGTTGAGGTGAATCCACAGGGAATGACTCTGCAGGAGAGAATTACCGATAACTTGTTGAAGATGGCCGAGCAGAACAAGGATAATGTTGAATTGAGACTGTCTGCATGAGGCGGTGGCGCATTATGGTTTGAGAAAGTTGTTCGGAGAGAATTTCAAGAACTTCCTTGACAATGTGTACCGCAATGTGACACCGGAGATTCGTGCGGAGATTACCGAGCAGCGGTTTTTATTCCCATTTTATTCCTTTTTTTGTTCGCTCGTTAAAATGTTTTGATGTACCTTTGCAGTCGGTTTGAGTTTTCGCCGGCAATATGGCCGGTAATGTAGAACGATTAAAGATTATACGTTATGTCCAAATATTTGGTTGAAGACACACGCAAGGTGACAACACAGCGTTTTGGCGAGATGAAACGCAAGGGTGAGAAGATTGCAATGCTTACAGCATATGACTACACTACAGCGACAATTATGGATGCAGCCGGTGTCGATGCTTTCCTTGTAGGCGACTCTGCTTCTAACGTCATGGCCGGCAATGCAACGACACTCCCCATAACCGTTGACGAGATGATTTACTATGCCAAGGGTGTGGTACGTGGCGTAAAGCGTGCATTGGTGGTTGTTGATATGCCATTCGGCTCATATCAGGTAAATGCCGACGAGGCCGTGAAGAATGCGATTCGCATAATGAAAGAGACAAATGCCGATGCTGTGAAAATGGAGGGTGGCGAAGAAATTCTCCCCGCTGTACGCAGAATACTTGATGCGGGCATTCCCATCATGGCACATTTGGGTCTGACACCGCAGAGCATAAACAAGTTCGGCACATACGGTGTGCGCGCCAAGGACGATGCTGAAGCTGCAAAATTGTTGGCCGATGCCAAACTGCTTGCCGATGCCGGCTGTTTTGCCCTTGTGCTTGAGAAAATCCCCGCTGCGCTTGCCGAGAAGGTTGCAAAGAGTATAGATATTCCTGTAATCGGTATCGGTGCAGGCGTGAATGTGGATGGGCAGGTACTTGTATATGCAGACATGCTTGGCATGACCGCCGATTTCAAGCCCAAATTCCTGCGTCGTTATGCCGACCTTCACACCATCATCACCGATGCTGTGGGCAGCTACGTTAGCGATGTGAAGGCTTGCGACTTCCCTAACGAAAACGAGCAGTATTGATATTTTGCGAATAACAGTTCAAACAGGTTCTCCATTTGTGAGAGCCTGTTTTTTTTATTCAATTCGAGCATTTTTACGCTCCTCCACAATATTTGTCACTCTCTTGTAAAACGGTATGTTGCTACCGACAATGAGGGAATTTGGAATCTGGTTTATGAAGGTATCGAGTTCTTCGGTTGTAAAAATTTGGTTGTATACAACAAGCAGATATAACCCAATGGGGTTGTGGATGTTTTCTTTAACCACGGTGTGAAAATAGCTCACAAGCATCTCCTGCAGATTGAGCCCGCAAGCACTCAAACGTGCCAACTGTTCGGCATCAAGTTCTGTGGAGTAGTAGAGCCTTTCAATATCGCACAGGCGGACAAGATGGGAGTTTAGAGTGTCTTCTATTGAATTTCTCAAATCATTCAATAATGTGCCGGTGACACGGCAACCCGAGGTGTCGATGACAATCTCCAGTTCTCCTTCTTCCATGAAAAACATGGAATGACGATACCCGTCATCCGCTTTATAACGCAAGTAAAGCGGCCCAGGATGGCCGGCAGTGCCCTGCATTGTGAATTTTCTACCTTTTACGGTGCAATGGGCAACCTCCTCAAGTACTGGTGCACCGGTGAAGCGGACTATCATTATTGTATCTTCATCGGCTGCATTTTCAATATAGCCGCGGATGCCGAATGTCTCATGCGGTCTGTTACAGGAGAACAGACAAAGGAGGAACAGAAACAGCAGTATGGGCTTTGGCATAGGGTAGTATGGATACTATTATAAAAAGAACAAGCCACCGAACAGTAATGTTCAGTGGCTTGCAAATTTATTTCGTCTTTATATATTAGCAGATGTAGTGGCTGCTGATAGACTGGTTCTCAAGTACACACTTGATGGCCTCGGCAAAGCCCTGTGCTACAGAGAGCTGCTTTACCTTTGGACAACCCTTTGTGTAAGGGATGCTGTTTGTGAACACAATCTCGGTCATCTTTGACTCGCGTACACGCTCCGATGCGTTACCAGACATGATGCAGTGTGAAGCAATAGCGCGAACAGACTTTGCGCCGTTCTCCATCATAAGGTCGGCTGCCTTTGAAATTGTACCGGCTGTGTCAACGATGTCGTCAACGAGAACAACGTTCTTGTCCTTCACGTCACCGATAATCTGCATGGTGTCTACAACGTTTGCCTTTGCACGTGTCTTGTGGCAGAGTACAAGGGGTACACCAAGGCATTTTGCATATGCGCTGGCACGCTTTGAACCACCAACGTCGGGAGTTGCAATTACAAGATCCTCGAGGTTGAGTGACTGGATGTATGGTACGAATACCATTGATGCATAGAGGTGGTCAACAGGGATATCGAAGAAGCCTTGAATCTGGTCGGCATGCAAGTCCATTGTGATTACACGGCTCACACCGGCAACGCTCAACAGGTTTGCAACGAGTTTTGCACCAATAGAAACACGTGGCTTGTCCTTGCGGTCCTGACGTGCCCATCCGAAATATGGCATTACTGCTACAATGCTGCTTGCCGATGCACGCTTTGCAGCGTCAATCATGAGCAACAGCTCCATCAGATTGTCCGAGTTGGGGAATGTTGACTGTACAAGGAAAACATCCTTTCCGCGGATTGACTCTTCGAAAGAGACAGCAAACTCGCCATCGGCGAAATAAGTGGTGTTCATCTGTCCGAGTTCACAACCCAATTCCTTGCAAATTTCTTCTGCGAGATAGCGTGACTTTGTTCCCGCAAATACCATATAAGGAGTCTTGTCCATAATAAATTAGTTATTAGTTTATGTTATTATTCTGTTTGTCGTTATTTATAGCTTGTCAACGGCTTTCTTTATTCTCTTGAAGCGGTTGACGAGGTCTGTGTAATCTGTCGAACGGCAAGAGTCGAAATTATCCCATATCAAATTCTCGAGGATAACACCACCGAAACCATACTTTGTAAGTCTCTTGAGGTTGTCCTCGTCGATATTGCCGAAAGCCCACGTATTCCTGTTTATCATCTTCTTTCCAATCTCGTTAAGCTCGGTGCTCTGGTAATAGGTGCGGCCAAGCGGTCCATAACATACTATGTCATAGACCTTACGCAAATCCTTGAGATGGGTGAGATTATTGGCATATCCTACGAACTTGCCCTTTTCATTACCTATTGGCGAAGAACCCATTGGGAAAAGGGTGCCGGCAAGACGGTACTCTTGCATGAGCCTGTTGTTGCAGGAATATATTCTTTTGTGATATTTTTTAGGGATAAGATTCAACAGTCTCTCCATGAATTGAGGATGGGCATATTCCTTGTAAAGGAACAGATAGTCAAGACCCTCTTCAAAAAGACGGGTAATGATTTTATCCTCCTCAACGAAAAATGTCGGTTTTGTGGCGACTGCCAGTTTCATATGTCTTTGTTTTGGTATTTTGTCCTACTTGAGTGCAAAATTAATAAAAATTAAAATAACGGTAGCATTAAAAACGTACAATTATTGAATAATGCCGTTTTATTTTTTGCAATCCTGCACAAATAGCCGTAAAACAGCCTTAAGTGCCGGTCGTGGCTTTGGTTGAGAACAAACAACGGCTGCATGATGTTCTTTTTGTATAACCTGATAAAGCAAATGTTTATGGCACGAGAAAGTATTTTGATTTTGAGACAGAGGATTGACCTGCCGGCATTGCTGGAGCAACTGAATGCGGCATTGAGTGAGGAGTGGCTCGCCTTTTACCAGTATTGGATTGGTGCACAGGTGGTGGAGGGAGCTATGCGCTCCGACGTGCAGCGTGAATTCGAGCAACATGCCATGGAGGAGTTCTCGCATGCAAAGATGATAGCCGACCGCATTATACAGCTCGAAGGCACACCGGTGCTCAATCCCTCGCTGTGGAACACACTTGCGCGTTGCAAATATGCAGCACCCACCGACTGCGGTGTGTTGAACCTTCTGAAGCAGAATATTGCCGGTGAACGCTGTGCAATAATTCGTTACGAAGAGATTGCCACCTACTGTAACAATGTGGATTACACCACCTGCGACATTGCCAAGCGCATTATGGCTGCAGAGGAGGAACATGAACAGGACCTGCAGGACCTGCAGCGCGATATCGAATGGATGATGAAAGAGGTGAGCGTAAAATGCTGAGGGATATTACAACATGACAGCAGACACAAAAAAACGAAGCGATGCTTCGTTTTTTTGTGTCTTATATATGCCATCAATTGTTCTCGTCAAGATATCGTTTTGCGAGTGCGCCAAACTCCTCTATGCGGCGGTCGCGCAGGAATGGCCACCATTGACGCACTGTCTCGCTGCGCTTTAGGCTCACTTCAATTACCTCGCACTGCTCCTGCTCGCCAAAGTCGGCAATAAACTCGCCTTGCGGGCCGGCCACGAAACTGTGCCCCCAGAATTGTATGCCGTTTGTCATCCCCGACGGGTCGGGCTCGTGTCCGCAACGGTTCACGGCAATCACAGGCAGGCCGTTTGCAACAGCATGACCGCGCTGCACGGTCTGCCATGCACCAAGCTGGCGCGCCTTCTCCTCGGGGGTGTCGCTGCTCTCCCAGCCGATTGCAGTGGGGTAGATTAGCAGGTCGGCACCACGAAGTGCCATGAGACGTGCTCCCTCGGGGTACCACTGGTCCCAACAAACCTGTACTCCAAGCATGCCAAGCGATGTGCGTATGGGACGGAAACCGATGTCGCCGGGGGTGAAATAGAATTTCTCGTAATATGCAGGGTCGTCGGGGATGTGCATCTTGCGGTATTTGCCGGCGATGCTGCCGTCCTTTTCAAAGACAACGGCAGTGTTGTGATAAAGCCCCTTGGCACGTGCCTCAAAAAGCGAGGTCACGAGCACTATGCCGCACTCGGCCGCCAACTTGCCATAGAATTCGGTAGACGGGCCGGGGATTGGCTCGGCATAAGAAAAGTTTTCGGTTGACTCCACCTGGCAGAAGTAGAGCGAGTTATGCAGTTCCTGCAGCACGACAAGCTGTGCACCCTTTGCCGCAACATCGCGTATGCAAGCCGCCAGTTTGTTCTTGTTCGCCTCAACATCGGCACCGATGCTCTGCTGTATTATTCCAACTTTTATAGTGTCCATATCTTTTTATCCGTTTTTTTTGTGTATTATCTTCCTTTGGGGTATTGCATTGTCACGCAGTGCAGTGAGCCGTGCTGTTTGATGAGCGCACGGCAGTCAATGCCCACAATCTCCAGGCCAGGGAATGCGGCCTTAAGTACCTCCGCAGCACGGGCATCGTTCGTAGGCTGTGCATATGTGGGGTAGAGTACAGCCTTGTTGATGACAAGGAAATTGGCATATGTGGCCGGGAGGCGCTCGCCGTCCTCGTCATAAATGGGTGATGGCGATGGCAGGGCAAGCATGCGGTAAGGTTCGCCTGTCGCAGTGCGCAGTCGCGCAATCTGTTTCTCCATCTCAACCAGGTCGTTGTATTGCTCGTCGCTCTCGTCGGTGCATTGCATATATACAATGGTGTCATTGGGTGCAAGGCGCGCAACGGTGTCGACATGTCCGTCGGTGTCGTCACCGATGAGGTTGCCATAGTCGAGCCACAGGATGCGCTCGGCATGGAGCATCCTCAGCAGGCGCTTTTCAATATCTTCCTTCTCCATCGGCTGGTTGCGGTGTGGAGCAAGCAGACACTGGCTTGTGGTAAGTATTGTACCTTTGCCGTCGCTCTCAATGGAGCCGCCCTCGAGCACAAAACTGGTGCAGTCCTCGTACTCGCCCTTTACAATGCCGGCATCGTAGAGTTTGCCGTTTATGGCATTGTCGAGAGAGGCCTCGAACTTGCGTCCCCAACCATTGAAGCAGAAATCGACATAGTGGGGTACGTTGCTGCCAAGCAGTGTTATGAAACCGTGGTCACGCGCCCAGGTGTCGTTGGTATCACACTCGAAGAATGTCATGTTGGCTGTTGCAACATTGTTCTTTGCGAGTGTGGTGCGCACCTTCTCCACATCGGGAGCGACGATGAGCAGATGTTCGCGTGCGCTGATGGCAGCAGCGAGCTGCACATAACATGCCTCCACCTCGTCGAGCATGTAATGCCAATCGGTTTTCTCATGTGGCCAAGTAAGCTGTACCATCTGCTGGTTGTGCCACTCGGCTGGCATATATAGTTGTTGTTTTGGCTGTTCCATAATCATATTTTACGTTTGCGGTCGAAGAAAGGGTTTTTTGAACTTGCGCTCACCGGAATGCCTATGATGTAGTTGCAACCGGGCATCAAGCCCATTTTAAGGGCAGCATAGCCCACAGAGTACATTACGCGGGTGTCGAGTCTCAGGTCGGCAGCTGTTGCACAGGCCGAGCCGACGGCAATACCCACATCGATGGTGTTCATTGCGCACGGAACACCCGGTGTACGCTCGCCACAGGTGGGGAAACCACAGTAGCCGCAGTTGAGGCACATTGCCTCTTCGCGTGTTCCAATGAGCACCACTGCCTCGGCCGACTGTATATTGTCGGCATCGCGCATCAGTCCGCCACGGCCCATCTCCTCGCCAATTTTGTGGAGCGATTCGCTCAATGTCATTATATCCTCGCCTGTCAACATCATAACCTCAATAATGTCAACACCTTTTGCTTTTGGAGCGGTGCGTGCAGCCGTCATCATCTGCTTTGCACACTCAATAACATGTCCGTTACGAACATCCCTTTCGTTATATACCATAATTAATTTACTTGTTCTTTTGTACTATCTTTTTGCGAAGATACACATTATTTTATTATTTAGGACACTTGTGATAAACAAAATTGTTCCGAACTGTTCTGAAAGACTTATGCTCAAATGACACCGATTCCCATAGCCGACATGAATTATTTGTCGTTTTTTCACTCTACGCTGAATGTACAGGAGCCCCACGGATTGCTGTATCGACTTCAAAGGGGAAATATTGAATATGTTTTACAAACGTTATTTAATAAATAAAAAAAAAGGAACAGCAACTTCCGTTTCTTCAAAATTAGCTATAATTTGAGGATAATCTCGAATATAAACTGCACTTGCTGTGAAAAATACCGAAGCAAGCTTCGTATTTCTCGCTCGCTTATTCCTATATTTGAGGTAAACCTCGAATATATTTTCGCTCGCTGTAAAAAATAATCAAGTAAACTTGTTATTTCTCGCTCGCTTATTCCTATATTTGCCACATTAACCATGCAAGGAGGTTTATAAACATTGTATTCTTAACCAAAAAATAGATATATGAAAAGATTTTTTATTTCGTTGGCGCTGATATTTGTCGCGCTGACAACATTTGGCCAGACACAGCTGCCTGTCGACCCGAATGTGAGAATAGGCAAGCTTGACAACGGCCTCACCTATTACATCCGCCACAACAGCCAGCCGGCACAGCGTGCCGAGTTCTACCTGGCAACAAACGTCGGTGCTTTCCAGGAGGAGGACGACCAGGATGGTCTTGCCCACTTCCTTGAGCACATGTGTTTCAACGGTACAAAAAATTTCCCCGACAAGGCATTGCTCGGGTATCTGCAGGGTATCGGCGCCGAGTTCGGCCGTAATATCAATGCGTCTACCGGCTTTGAACAGACACAGTACATGCTCAACAACATTCCCATCATCCGCGAGGGTATCATTGACTCGTGTCTGCTTGTTCTGCACGACTATGCACACTATGTAACCTGTGCTCCCGAGGAGATTGATGCCGAGCGTGGTGTTATCCTTGAGGAGCGCCGTTCACGCCGCGATGCCAACTGGAGAGTATTCGAGCGCCTGTTGCCATACTACTATGGCGATACAAAGATGGCGCGCCGCACTCTCATCGGTGGCGAGGAGCAGCTCAAGACATTCAAGTACGAGAGTCTTACCAACTTCTACCGCAAATGGTACAACCCCGACATGCAGGCTGTTATTGTAGTAGGTGACTTTGATGTTGATATGATGGAGCAGAAAATCAAGAACACTTTCAGTTCAATCCCGGCACCGGAGACACCTACAGTTAAGCCAATCATTCCTATCCCCGGTAACGAGGAGCCTGTTGTTGCTATCATCACCGATCCCGAGGCTGCAAGTTCATCAATACAGCTGATTTGGAGAAGCGAGGCCATGCCTAAGGAGTATGCATCGACCGATGTGGCATTCATGACAGACATTATAAAGATGATTATAGGTGATGCCTTTGCTGAGCGCATGGAGGCCATAACTGCATCATCTACAGCACCATTTTTGAACGGTAGCGCTAATATTTCATCACTTGTTGAGGGTACCGATGCCGTGATGGCCGACGTTACATTCAAGGACGGTGAGTACAAGAAGGCGCTTGAGGCTTTCTATACTGAGCTTGAGAGAATCAAACGTTACGGTATTACAGAAGGCGAGCTTGAGCGCGCTAAGATGGAGCTTATAAGCAGCGCCGAGAGAGGCGTAGAGGCTGCTCCGACACGCAAGAGTCCACAATTGGTTTATCCAATCCTTAACCACTTCTTCCACAACAACTATATGCTTGAGCCCGCGGTTGAGTTGCAGCTGACACAGGCTATCTGCGCACAGTTACCGGCAATGGTGTTCCAACAGATTATTCAGCAGTTAATTACCGATGAGAATATGGTAATTGCATACACAGCACCCGAGTGCGAAGGTCTTGCACACCCCACTGAGGCTGAGTTGCTTGCAATTATCAAGCAGGTTAAGGCAAGCGAGATTGCCGCACCTGTAGAGGAAAGCTCAAACGAACCTTTGCTTGATGCTGATGCAATAAAGGCCGGCAAAATAAAGAAGGAGAAGGAGAGTGCATACGGTGCAAAGGAGTGGACTTTGAGCAATGGCGTAAAGGTTGTCTACTTGCCCACTGCACACAAAAATGACGAGGTACAGGTGCGTCTTGTGATGAATGGCGGACGCTCACTCATTGAGACTGCCGAACTTCCATCGTTCGATGACAATGTATGGGCGCTCTACAACCAGAATCGCGGCCTTTCAAAATTCAGCGGTGTTGAGTTGAAGAAGATGCTTACCGGCAAGAACGTGCGTTGTGAGCTCAATATCGAAAAGACACGCCACGGCGTCAACCTTGTTTCAACACCAAAGGACCTTGAAACTGCGATGCAGTTGCTCTACTTGAATATCACCGAACCACGTTTTGACAACGAGGAGTTCCTCATCGGTATCAACCAGATCAAGGCCGTTCTTCCAAACCTTGAGAAAATGCCACAGTTAAAACTGCAGAAACTCATCAGGGAGACACTCTATGGTGGCCACGACCGTGTGCTTACAATCAACAGCGAGTTGGTTGAGAAAGCCAATATCGCCGACTTCGAGAAGGCGAGTCGCCGTCTCTTCGGCAATGTGGCCGGTGCAACAGTCTATGTTGTAGGTAATGTCGATGCCGAGACACTGAAACCTCTTGTAACAAAGTATATCGCATCACTGCCAGGTGGCAAGAAGGGCAGCAAGTTCATTGACCGCAAGGAAGATATTGTAAAAGGCAATGTAGCGAAGAACGAGACAATGGAAATGGAGACTCCAAAGAGCACTGTGCTGCAGGTGTACACAGCTGACATGCCATACAGTGTGAAAAACGAAGTACTCCTTGATATTGCAAAGCTCTACCTTGATATGGTATATGTAGAGACTCTGCGCGAAAGCGAAGGTGGTACATACGGCGCCGGTGTTGCAACAATGTGCATCCGTGAGCCAAAGGATGTTGCCATACTGCAGGTTGTCTTCGAGACCAACCCCGAGAGCGCCGAGAAGCTTTCAAAGCTTGCCGTTGAGGGTGTGCAGAAGATTATTACCGAGGGTATCCCTGCCGATAAGTTCGATATGATTCTCAAGAACGTACAGAAGAACATTCCACAGGACAGAATAAGCAACGGCTATTGGGGTAGCGTATTGCAGAAGTATGTTGAGTTCGGTGACAAATATGACAGCGAATATGAGGAGGCGGTGAACACAGCTACTCCCGAGGCTGTCGTAGAGGCGGTGAAACAGCTTGTCGATGCCGACAACTTCATACAGTTGATTGTCTCTCCCGAGAACTGATATCATAAACATAACTAAAAAATCCAACCAGACCATGCGGTTTGGTTGGATTTTTTTATAATATCAGACATCAAGTAAACTAGTGTTGCGCTTGCTTAATCGCAGTTTTCACCTTTCCGATTTCACCTTTCCGCTTTAACCACACTCCGTGCGATTGAACCTGCTCTCGCTTACCCGCAGCTTTCACCTTTCAGTTTTCCCCTTTCAGCTTATATTATCCCACGCCAAGGTCGCTGTTCTCCACGAGTACCTCAATCTGTCTGTCATCCTTCAATGTAGGGTAGAGTTCCTTTACAAACCAGGTGGCGAGTTCTTCGTCCCGTTTGACGGGTGTGGTATTGTTGCAGAAGAGATTCACACTGAAATACTCGAAGTATTCCTTTGCTGTGGCAATGTCTTTAATGATTCTCTCCTTGCTGTCGCCCACAGTGCAACAGAGCAGGCATATGCCTTTGAAATACTTTGCTACATCGGCTGCAGTCACGCTTGCGGGGATTCCTTTTGTCCAGCTTGAGCGCAGAGCTGTGTCGAAACTTTCAACTCCGCAACGGAACTTTACTATCGCCGGTGCGAACTGCTTTGCAAACTCCTGAAGGCGGTTGCGGTACATGTAATGCGCCTCGAACCATATGGTCTTGATTTCCTTTGCAACAACAATCTCCTTTATCAACTCAATAGTTTCGTCATCAAGTTCCATTGCCGAGCCCGAGTTTATGATATCCAATACGCCATACTTGCCCGTCACCTGTTTCAGCACCTTGCGGTTTGTTTCAAACGGTGAGTCACTGACGTCGTCATAGTAGTCGCAGAAGGTGCACTTTTTCCATCGGCAACCCGTACCTTGCAGCAAAAGGAATTCGCGCGGGAACTTTTCTGTAATCAATGAGTAGCGTTGCATGTTATCTTCTCCTTACAATGCGTTTTATTCCGTAAATTGCAGCATAGGCCATAGGGGTGCCAAAGAGAGCCTCAATGGCAAGCTTGGAGAAGTATTGGAAGATGACCATCATTAACAGGTCGTGTGCCGATACCACACCGGCAAATGCAATGAGCACGAACGGCAATGAGTCGAAGATGTATGCTACTGCCGAACTGCCTATTGTACGAATCCACAGGTGGCGGCCGCGTGTCATTAGCTTTATTCTCTCCATTAGCCATGCGTTTGACAACTCGCCAAGCAGAAAACCCACAAGCGAGGCCAGGACAATGCGTGGCACGTATGAGAACATTGTGTTGTACACGGCTTCGCTCTCGGCAAGATAGTCGGGCGAAGGGAGCCACACGCCTATTTGCGTGCACACGACCAGCAGTATATTGCACAATAATGTAAGCAGTATGACCTTGCGAGCGGTTCTGTAGCCCCAAACCTCGGTAAGTACATCGCCAAGCATGTATGCGAAGGGGAATGTTATTGTACCTGCATCAAAATAGAAGAGATTGAATAGGCCGATTACCTTGACAGCCATAATGTTCGATACCAAATAGAGTGTTACAAACACTGCTGTGACAACCATTAATGCAGATTGGCTGTCGATTCGGTTTTTGAAAGGGTTTTCCGATACCTTGTCCATAAATTCTGTTTTTGTGCTTCGCACCACCCAAAGAGTGGTGTGGAGCAATTTCTTACTACAAAAAAAGGAGTTCTTTCGAACTCCTTGTGACCTCGACAGGATTCAAACCTGTAACCTTCTGATCCGTAGTCAGATGCTCTATTCAGTTGAGCTACGAGGCCGTTTTTTGTTGCCGTCAACCGTGTTGTTTTCGTTTGACAGTGCAAAGGTACTGCTTTTTTTTATACCTGCAAATTTTTCTACAACTTTTTTTCAAAAAAATGCATTTTTTTATTCCAGGAAACGTTCGTTGAACATAAACCATCCAACCGAGATACCGAAATTAACACGCTTTGGTGTTGAGCTGTAATAGTTTACGAATGCACTGGCTGTAATGTTTGAAAATTGTGCGACAAATGTCAAATCTGCAATAAATTGATAGTCGTTGAAACGTTTTTTGCTATAATATGGTGTTCCGTTGCTGCTTTCGTAAATTTTGCGATAGGGGAGGAATGAGTAAAATCCCGGTCTCACCTGCATATAGTTGTTCAGTTTAAAGATGGGAATGATGCCGCCGGCGATAAACTGGTTTGCCCTGAACTTGGGGTCGTAGCAGAAAATACTGTTCTGTGTGGGAGTGAAGGCTGCAGCCTGCATCATTGTAGCCTGGTAGGTTTTTGACAATCTCCTTGTGGAGTAGAAGAGTTGTACATAAGTACCCAAAGTAAAAATGTCGCTCATGTTGAAATTGTCGCGTCGGGTATAACTCAACTGCAGCCACGACAGGAACTGCTCGTTATTCTCGACGTTTACATGACCCTTGTATTTCTCTTTGCCCACAACGAACTGCGCAATAAGCGTCTCGTGCATGCCATCGGTTGGGAATACCTTTTTATTAAGGGTGTTTCCTTCGAATCTTATCGCGCCGTTGAAAAGTGTCGACTCATTGCTGTCAAAGAGCGGGTCGTTCAAGTCGATGATGTTCGATTGTATATATTCGTCCTTTATATTGCCTATGCCTATTCCTATCTCGGCCTTCCTCTCATTCAGGAACGGGAACATGACTTTCATCTTGGCAAAGTACTCGCGCTGGTGGTTAAGGGCTACAAGCTTTTCGTTGGAGAAAAGGTAGTCCATATTATAATAGTCAATGGTTGATAATGCACCGACAAACTTCAGCGAAATGGGAAGCGAGGTGTGAAAGTCGACACGCCCCGACAACTGTACATTATTATATACCTTGCCGAAATGACCGTCGAGCACAAACTCTTTTGAGTGGTTCTTGAGCGTACGGTAGTGCAGACCGAAGTAAATCTGGTTCGATATGCTTGTTGACACTGCTGCTCCCATTTTTAAAGTAAAGTGCGGGTTCAGCGTTACATCGAGGTGTAAGGTGAATGCACTGTCCTGCTTGTTATATACGGCATGTGGAATTATATCATCAATCATTTCGCCCGAAAGCAGGCTGTAGAAACCGCGACGGCACCCTTCGAGCGTGAATCTCTGTCCGCGCTTGTAGAACTCGCTCACAATGGCTTTCTCCTGGTCTTTGTCGACACCGTTGACAACCACGTTGTTGAATACCAGTTCGGGCACACGCGCCTTGAAGTTGCGTCGTTTGGCAGCAAGAATCTCGGCATTCTCACGACGTCTCACACGTTTTTTAATGGAATCGGCATATTCCAAAGCATACTCGTAGCCGGTTTGGGTAACCGAGTTTATCTTTTGAAAATCGAGCAGATTAACACCTTTAATCAGCATGTCGATGAGAATGCCCTTCTCCTCGGGTACAGTGTAGTCGCTGCGTCCCATTATCAGATTCTCGGCCTGGCTCATGACATCGCGAGCATCGGGCATAATGGGGGTGCTGCTTACCACACTACCTATTATAATATCGGGATTGAACTCCTGCTCCATGATATCGCGCGGGAAATTATTATAGAGACCGCCGTCGTAAAGCAATACGCTGTCAACCTTTATTGGCTTGAAAAAGAACGGATAGCTCATTGATGCGCGCACGGCATCGCCCAGGTCACCTTGTGAAAAGATGACCTGTTGTTTGTTGTAGGCATCGGCCGCAACGCATCTGAAAGGGACCATCAGCTTGTCAAAATCATTCTCGCAGGCTGCCGTGTAACCGGCGAATGTCTCCATGAAACCAAGATTCATGGGGGCAGACTTTACAAGATGGGCCGATGGCTTGACAATGTATAGCGAATCCTTGAGGTCGAAATGAAGGCTTACAAGGTCGGGGACATCCTTGTTCTTCTTGAAATAGAACATATAGTCCTGATCCATTGTACCGGTGTACCAGCGCTGGAAGTCCTCGGTCTTCATAATCTCTATCATCTCGTCCGGGGTATAGCCCATTGAGTAGAGGGCTGCGACTATTGCACCCATGGATGTACCTGCCACGTAATCAATGGGAATGTTGTTCTCCTCGAGCATCTTTATCACACCAATGTGTGCCAAGCCGCGGGCACCGCCACCGCTCATAACAAGCCCCACCTTCTGCGCGAAGAGCACCGAGGGAAGTATGGCAAGAATAAAAATGTATGTGATAATCCTTTTCATGCAGGAGAAGAACTTTTGACAGGTGTCATTGTTCCCAAAACGAACGACACACCTCTTTTTTTATATGTAAGCCCAACATATCGTTGAACAGCTGCTGTCAACGACACTATTCGGTTTATTCAAATATCAGTTTTCCGAACTGCTCGGGGCGGTGGAAACTGGGACCTTCCCACTCAATGGGGTTCCAAGAGAGGAAATGCGGGGTGGGGAGCTCGTCGCCACACTTGTAGAAATTGGCTGTCATCTCTTTGCCGTCGAACGACTCGACACCGCTGCGGAACAGGGCTGTCACGGGTATTGCCTCAACTACACTCCAGGAGTGCTCGCCCGTGCGCAGTTCAAAAGGCTCGGCTCCAAGTGAGGGTGTGCGCAAGACGCTGTCGAGCACCTCTTTGCCGGCAGCCTCTTTGGGCGCATCGGCCGGGTGCCATGCAAGCAGCAGTTTGCCTGTGCAGGTGCACTCGAAATTGTAATAGTCAAGGTTTTCCTCGGGGGATACAAAGAACTCCACACATGGGTCGGTCCATGTGCGTCCCTGGTCTTCGGTCACTGCAGCCTTGATATCATTCTCGGTAACAATGAATTTGATATACAGCCGTTCTCCGTCGTGGAACAGTTTAAAAGCTGCCGCAGGAGTATAAGGAAACTCTTCAGGCCAGTTGCAACAATCTATTGCATGCTGTGGCAATGTGTCGAACACGCTATCCAAATCGCTCGCCGGAATAATCTTTGGCACGTTAATTGTCTTCATGATATTAGGGTTATTATAAGTTACAATAGGTTATTATGCGAAGATAATGAAAAAGAATAACATTGTCCCCGTTGTGGAGCTTTTTTTAGCATTATTTCATAGATTCGTTATTTACGATAGTTGTTATCGCAAAAAATGATAAAAAAATAGTGTGAAAATAAATTATAGATTGTAATTTTGTGCAAATTTTTGGGAAAGTTGAGAATAGACACAAAACAATATTCATTAAATAATAATCAACTATGTTTAAAAATTTTCCGGGATACAGTCTTCTTGAGAAGATTCAGAAGAAAAAATCCCACAAGAGAGAGAGAAAGTTGCCTCTCAATGCCATCAAGCTCATTTTTATTGTTGCAATAACATCTGTTATTGCGCTTTTGCCAACAGAGTCATTCGGTATTGAAGGTCTGACAGTAGTACACCAGCGAATCATCTCGTTGTTTGTATTCGCAGCACTCATGTGGCTTACCGAGGCAATGCCTTCATGGGTGACATCAATGGTTGTGGTAACCGTTATGTTGCTCACAGTCTCAACAAGTGCATTCAATTTCCTCCGTCCTGAGGACGGTGCCGGTCTGGTGCCTTTCAAGAGCATTATGGCTTGTTTTGCAAACCCCACAATCATGCTCTTCATCGGTGGTTTTGTGCTTGCTATCGGTTTGACAAAGGTTAAGCTCGACGTTGCTTTGGCACGCGTTCTTCTGAAGCCTTTCGGTACACGTTCAGAGGTTGTGTTGCTCGGTTTCATCCTTGTGACAGCCATCTTCTCGGCATTCGTGAGCAACACTGCTACAGCAGCCATGATGCTTGCGTTCCTTACTCCTGTATTGAAATCATTGCCTGCAGACGGTAAAGGCCGCATCGCACTTGCGTTGGCTATTCCTGTAGGTGCTAACCTCGGTGGTATGATTACCCCAATCGGTACACCTCCTAACATGATTGCTCTCGACTACCTCTCTTCACAGGGGATGGGTATCAGCTTCGTGGATTGGACAATAAAGATGGCTCCATTCGTAATCGTGCTTCTTCTTCTCTCATGGTTGCTCCTGCGCTTCCTTTTCCCATTCAAGCAGAAGCACATCAAGATTGAGATTGAGGGTGACATCAAGTGGAACCGCCACACATGGTCGGTTGTTGCTGCGTTCGTTATCACAATCTTCATGTGGATGTTCGGTACCGACCTTTGGGGTGTCGATACAAACGTTGTGGCGATGATTCCTATTGCAATTTTCTGTGCTACAGGCATTCTTACACGTCGTGACCTCGAGGAAATCAACTGGAGCGTACTGTGGATGGTTGCCGGTGGTTTTGCTCTTGGTGTGGCATTGAACTACAAGGATGCAAGCTCTGTAAGCTTGAGCAGCCTTATCGTAAATACTGTGCCATTCGACAACTTCTCACCGCTGGTGGTTATGATTCTTGCAGGTATCATCTGTTTCGGTTTCTCAAACTTCATCTCTCACTCGGCAGCTACATCACTGCTTGTTCCTGTGCTTGGTGTGGTTGCTGGTGGTCTTGGCGCATCGCTCGACAACTACGGTGGTCCACAGGCAATGTTGGTAGGTATTGCAATTGCATCTTCTGTTTCAATGATTCTGCCAATCTCTACACCTCCTAATGCCATTGCTCACTCAACAGGTTTCATTGAGCAGAAGGATATGATGAAGGTCGGTATCATCATTGGTATCATGGGTCTTGTACTCGGTTATGCAATGTTGATTTTCATCGGTTTCTGATTCCGCTAAAAACAGAGTTTTGAATATTTCTGCTCCGCATAATTCGTTATGTGGAGCAGATTTCTTATATTCGCACCCGAAACATTAAACTGGGACACTGCAATGGAGTTGCGACAACTGAAATATTTTGTAAAGAGCGCCGAGTATCTGAATTTCTCGGTAGCGGCAAAGCATCTGTACATCACGCAGAGTACCTTGTCGCAACAGATAAAGCAGCTTGAGTATGAGCTTGGCTTTGAACTGTTCCTACGCAACAGTCGCCATATCTCGCTCACCGAGGCCGGCGAAGAGTTCCTGCCGTTTGCACGCAAGACAATACAGGATGCAGAGGATGGGGTACAGCGTCTGTATGACCTGCAGCACGTGAAGACCGGTACATTGAGGATTGGTGTCACATACAGCCTTAGCACAGTGCTTACCGAGGGTGTCATGAGTTTTTTAAAGGAGTTTCCGGGAATAAAGCTCGAAATCATTTACAAGACAGTAGACGAACTTCTTGAACTATTGTGCGAACGGAAGGTGGATTTTATATTGTCCTATAAACCATTATGCGAAGCACCCGACATCGATTCCATGCTCCTTTTCGAGAACACGCTGGCTCTTGTGGTTGCAAAGGAACATCCGCTTGCCGTGCGCAATTGCATAAAACTCAGGGAACTTGAGGGAAAAACGCTCCTGCTCCCGTCAAAAGGACTCCAGGCGCGTACCATGCTCGACCGTCTCATGGATAAAGAGGGGGTAGAACTTCATTCGAGCCTTGAACTCAACGAAACCAACATCCTGCTGCAGATGGTTGCAACAGGACATTATGCCACAATACTCTCCACCTCGGCTGTGTTTGGAAAGCCACGCTTCAAGGCAATACCACTCAGCGAACCAGGCAACATAATGGAAGCATCTCTTCTAAGGTTGAAGGATGCCTACCAAAAGACCGCTGCAAAGGAGTTTATAAAGATTCTGTTGGAAACAGATGCCGTAAAACGCAGGCTTATGAACCTGTTCGAGTAATCATATATACAAGGATGGAGGCCATTGAGCCTCCATCCTTGTATATATGATTAAGATTCCCGCCTGAGCAAGTTGCCGCTCAATGCTTTTATCCCGTTGTACACAGCCTCAATATCCTCAAGGATATCGAAAGAATAAGTGTCATACCGGTTGTCTTCCATGACAATAATTATAGAACCTCTAATCTCATAGCCGTTGCCATAGAGCATGGTGCCTATGGCGTTATCATCGAGTCCTTTTAAAATTCCATCCCTATCAACATACATGGCGAGTTGTCTTTTAAGGCCACTGGCCTTTGTAATTCCATCAAGTGGAGCAGAGTAGTGTATCGCGTCAAGCCTGTCGGCACCAATGAGTCCTGCCATTTGGCTGTAGGACATTGAATATACATCGGCTTCGACAAAAGAGGCTATACCCGATGGATTCACTATAATCACCTGAGGAGGAATTGCCGTACGTGGTTCAGGCTTGGCCGGCTTGACTGACTTAGCCGTCATTTCTTCATTGTCTTTGCCCCACCATGAAGGTCTTGCCCATACCGGCATCCATACCTTTTCAATCTCTTCGCCATATCCCATCCTTTCATAATCCTTGCTGCAGGCAATAACATCATCAATGATATCATTATCACCATACCTGAGAGCAATGAGCATTGTCATTTTCTTCTCATCGTCTGTCATAATCATCTCATTGGGAAGAAGTTCTTCGGCATCCTCCTTCTCCATTACCGAAAGTAGAGCACCGCAACAGAGATAAGAACCCAAATCCATGCCCTTACGTGCATAAACGACAGCATCCGGCAAATTGCGTTCAAACCCTAATGCTCCTTCGCAAAGACAATAACTCATTATGTATGCACAGTCGCCACAACCCATCTCCACACCCCGCTTAAGGTTCACGTCAAGACGTTTGTGTATCTCCTCTTGCTGCTTTGCCGAAAGTTCTTCCCAAATGCTATAATCCTCACTGCCATAAAGCATGCACCTGGGCACACCCTTTTCAATACCTTCCTCCATCAAAGAGTCATGGTATGCGATGTTCCCGCGTCTGTAATATACTTGTGCGAGGTCGTAAATGGGGTAGTACCACCCCGCCTTAATACATCTCTCATAACATCCTATAGCATCATCATTCCTTCCTTCTGCATCATAGAACCATCCCAACTGCTCGGTCCACAATATCGATGCCGACTTTTTTATGCTCTCCTCCTCGGCATCCTTTATTGCTTTCTTCTTCTCACGGTCGGTCCCCTGGAAATACTCGTCGGCATTCATCTCCAGCCTTGCCAACAGGCTGCCTCCTGTTCTGGCCTTCTCTGCAAAATAGTCAGCCAACCTGTTGTCGAGCATCAACAAATCATTATTCTCGCTAACATTGTGACCTTTCTTGCACATTCTCGAAAGCATATGGTAGGCATCGGGAATACCATTTTCTGCAGCTATTGAAAAACATTTACGTGCAATGAGCAGTGCTTCTCTGTCTTTACGTCTTGCATACAGCCATCGTCCATAGCCATAGAACCCATAAGGGTCGTTGCTGTCGAGCAGTTTTTCGGCGACCTCTGTGGATATCTTCAGAAATTCCCGTTTGTCCAGGAAACGCTCAATAAACTCATTGTCGTGCGTTATTTCGAACTCCTGTATCATAGTTTCCGTTTTTTAGGGTCAGTCAAACATAACTCTCGGGTTCATCTGTGACGGCGATTTCCACTCCACACCCTCCTCGGCAAGAACGGCAGCAAATGTGCTCCAATATTCAAAACAGAAACCCATGCCACGCGGCGCATCACCAAGTCTCCGGTCACACTCCAGTTCCCAACGGCAGTAATTCTCCTCCCACATTTCCGTGCGGCAGATGGGGTCGAATTTCAGGAACTTTGAATACTTGCCCATAAACTCATCGTTGCTCATGCGTCCATAGTCGATATAATCCTCGAGTTCATTAATCTCCTCGCCAATGCTCTCCAAGGTCAGATACTCGTCCTCTTCGCCTGCAGCTTCCAGCCACTCTTTCTGTCTGTGAAGAATGGATAGCGCATAACGGGGTACGTCATATTTGGGAATAAGGTCCAGTATTGTGCTGCATGCAAGCGCCTTGTCAAGTTCACTTGCATCGTCGATGGCATTGAGTCTCTCAATGCATTTGACAGAGAGCTCCACGTTTTTCCAAAGACGCATGCTCTCACCGTTTTCTCTCATCTCTTCAATCATTGATACAACTTGCTCAGCCATAGATTTGTCATTTAGTTATTAATAAAGTAGGGTCTTTGTAATTATTACAAAAGTAGCCATTGCATTTAAAAAAACAAAAGATTAGAAAAAAAATCACAGAATACAGCAATATGAAGAGGCCGGGTCAAAAGTAATTTTGGCTCGGTCTCTACTTTTTATCGCTTTCTTTTTGTTTTTTGCCTGAAAGCTCCGATTATAAGCATTTTTTGCGTAAAGAAGCTCTTATTCGGCCAAATGGTAGCTTATACACCATC
>JAZRRI010000026.1:0-42974 GCA_045650605.1 Bacteroidaceae bacterium
GTAAGATTTATGTATTATCTTTGCCATATGTTTGGGATTATTAATCTTTTTTGTGCTAGTATAAAGATAATAAAAAAATCCCAAACAAACAATAGCTATTCCAATGAGATTCAAAGGAATAGCTATCTTTTTTTTAAAAAACATCCCGCAGAAACAGATGCAATAAAAAACAGAGAGGGTGGCCCTTTGATACTTTTGGGTCACCCTCATCTTGTTATCTGTTTCAAGAATCACTCCCATCAATCTTCCACCACCGAAAAGCCGAGCGCTTCAACTGCTTTAATGACATCCTCTTTGCTTGGGTTACCGTGGATTACCGTGCGACCGCTTGCCAGGTCTATCTCCACACTCTCGACACCTGCAACCTTAAGAATTGCATCCTCAACATTACTCTTGCAATGGTTGCAGTTCATTCCTTTTACAGTAATTGCAATGCCCTGCTGCGCTGTACTGCATGCCTCACAACTGCAAGGTGGATTGTCCCTCTGTTTTAGGGGAACGAGCGAAGCGGAGGGTGTACTTTTGCGGTAGCGTTTAATGAATGCATTCACCAGCAAAAGGGCAAGCAGTATGCTGCACACTGTGTTGAAATATGAAACCTCGCTACAGTTGTGGCAACTGTGGATGTGTGCAAGCGGCATAGTGAACCACTCGCGCGGCAACAGGTAGTCAATGCCCAAGCCGAAGATTATTGCACAACCCACAATAGAGAACAGATAGGTAAAAAGGCTCTTGCGCCCCATAACCTTGCCAATAACAAGCAACGATGCCACATTAACCGCAGGCCCTGCCATCAGAAGCACCAATGCCGTACCGGGCGAGAGCCCCTTTAGCATCAATGCAACGGCAATGGGAATGCTGCCCGTTGCACAAAGGTACATTGGGATAGCGAAGAGCAGCACAAGGAGCATGCTTGCAAAAGGCCTGTCGGCAAAGAACGAGAAGAATGAATCGGGCACAAACACCGTTATAAGCCCCGCTACAACAAGTCCAAGCACCAGCCAGCGACCAATGTCCTGCATCATCTCGACATAGGCATAGTTTGCAGCGATTCTTAGCTTCTGCGCAAATGTTGCCCTCTCTTCATTGGCACAACAGCACTGCCCGACACCGTCGGTTGTAGATGTGTCATCACTCCTGTCCACATAGTTTGCAAGCGTTCCGCCGAACAGCGCCGTTACAAGCGCTGCAAGCGGACGTAACAGGGCAAAAGGCAGCCCCATAAGCGAATAGGTTGCAATGATGGAGTCCACGCCTGTCTGCGGTGTTGCTATAAGGAACGATATCGTAGCACCCTTTGATGCTCCGTCCTTGCGCAATGACATGGCTGTGGGAATGACACCGCACGAACACAGCGGCAGCGGAATACCCAAAATGGCGGCACCCAGCACCGAACGGAAATTGTTGCCGCTCAAATAACGGCTATAGATTGCCCTGGGCACGAATGCGTGCATCAGTCCTGCGAGTGTAAAGCCCAACAGCAGATAGGGCGACATGCTGTTTACAAGTTCAAGAATCTCTCTCATATATTCACATAATAACAGGATTATTATACATAGCACAGCAAGGCCTCAAGAAATCTCAATGATGTTTTTGAGATTCCTCACATACGTTCAGAATGACAATTACTCCTGTCTACTTTACTTAATAAATCCTTGTGCCAAAAGGTTCTTGGCAACAACCGTTACTCGCCAAGCTGCTTAATCACCTTTACCAACTGCTCGCCAAGAGAGATTGAATACCCCTGTGACACGAATACCACGCGGTTGAACGTGTCGGCAACAAGAATCAACGGGCGGTTAGGGTTCTGCAGTTTCATATTAGTAACAATCTCGTTATAGATTTTGTCATTGATATCCGTGCCCCAAACCACTGTCGACGGCAGGTCGGGGAAATCGTTCACAAAGCGGCCTGCCTCGTCCTTGTCGCGGAACAGGAGCACAATCTTCTGTCCCCACTTCTCGAACTCCTCTTTGTAAGGCATCACATCGCGCAGGAAGTGGTTGGTAGGTTCGCTGCCGGGCGCAATTACTGCTATGATGTAGTAGCCACGCCCTGTTGCAGACAACAATGAGCGTTCGCGCTCCTCGGCAAGGTCATAGAAAAGGTTCTCGCTGTTGAAATCACCAATTACCTGCAGCTGTTCACTGCTCTCGCGCTGCACAAAATCAATGCCACACTCCTTGCCCTCCTCAACATTGAAGAATGTGAGGTGTGCAAGCACGCTGCCATCGGCCATGCGTGTACCGGTCATCATGAAATAGTTACCGGCATCCAGCGGTGTGCCTTCCTTGAGCAGGCTCTCCCATGTCACACCCTCCTCGGGGTAACCGAGCAGCTGCAGACGGCCGTCGACAATCTTTGAGATTGAGAAGTGCGAATAGTAACGTGGGTTATCAATGAAACGTGTTGGGGTGTACGAAGCCTTCAATGTTCCCTGTGGAGCATTGCGGGTTGCAGTTGCAGGAACGTCAAAGGTAACATCGACCCACTTGTAGTTCTCAAGGTACTGCGTCTTGCCGGTGACCTCGTCAATGCGGGCAGGAATACCCATGGCACGTGCTCCCGACACGAAGAAGATATCGCGCGAATGAGAATCGGCCACGCGCATGTTCCACACACCGCGGGGCGACATGCAAAGCGACAGCGGATTCCACGATGCATCTACCCTGATACTGTCGCGGCACCACTTTACCCAACGCTGAGGGTCGCCTGCGAAGTGTCTCTTCTCCTCGGCTGTAAAACGGCGCTTGAAAAAGCCTTTGTATGGTGTCAACATCTCGTTGCTGACGCGTGGGTTGAGGATATAGTTGCGGAAATCCTCGTCATATGCACCATTACGCACTGTATTTTTCATGTGATCGCGCAACACCCGAATGTTTACATCACGCAAATCCTTGTCCGAGATACTCAACAGAAGATAATAGGCAAGTTCACGCTCCTCACGCGGTGTCTCCGAGAGGAACTTCTTTATTGTCTTGTGGTTGCCGCGCGATTTCACAAGCAGCTGTGCAACCACCTTCTCGTGACCGAAGCAATACTCCAGGCTCTGCGCAAAAGAAAGAGCCTCATCGGGCGACATGAATGTCGACACATAGGCATTGCGTATTGAATCTTCCCGGGCAAAGCGGCGCACGTTCTCGGCCGCCTGCGCTTCGCTCACAAAAGGTACTGTATTGCGCTCGTGTGGCGGAACAATATCCATTTCAAGCGTTGCACTGTAACCGGGTGCCTTGTCAACGACAAGCTTTACATTATTGTCTTTGCCTGCAGTGAACTTTACAAAACCAAACTTGCCGCCTACCGATGCCCAGGCAACCATATCGCCATAACCTGTTGTTATGGATGTGCGTCCCTTCTCATCGGTCTCCTTTGCCGCTGCAGTAAAGAACTCGGCATAGTTGAATATCTTGAACTCCACGTTTGCCTTCAATGGAGCACCGTTCTCATCCACTACATTTATCTTGGTTGTAACGACCGGTGCATAGTTGGCTGTTACGTTGATTTCGGTGTAACAGGGTGTTACGCTCAGCACCTCCTCGGGGCCGTTATAGCTTCCGAACACATTGGTGTGCATGAGCATGCCGCGCGATGCAGGGGCGTTGAACCAGGCAAGGTCGAGCACAGGCTCGGGCTCACACGCTCCAAGGAAATGCCACTCGCCATCTACCCAGGCCTCAACCCAGGCATGGTTGTTGTCGGTATGCGCCCAACGTGGAGTGTACACCTGACGTGCAGGTATTCCCACTGCGCGCAAGGCAGCAACAGTAAAGGTTGACTCCTCGCCACAACGTCCATAGGCTGTACGCACTGTAGCCAATGGTGAACTTGTACGTATGTCACTTGGAGTATATGTAACCTTCTCGTGGCACCAGTGGTTCACCTCAAGTACGGCCTCGCGCATTGTAAGGTCCTGCACCCGCTCCCTGAGTTCGTTGTAGAACACGGCACGGCTGCTGTCCATATTCTCGTTGTTGACCCTGACGGGCAATACAAAGTGCATGAACTCCCTCACCGGCACCTGTTTTCCCCAAGGCATCTCGGCACGTGCCTTCAAGGCATAGTCCACGTTCTGCAGGTGGAATTCGGCCCTGTAGTCGGCAATGTCGGGAAGCGGCATATAGGCATAAAGGAACTGCATGGCCTGCAGCCTGCTGCCCGAAAGGGTCTCGAAGATATCGAAATAACCTTTGTCGGCAACCAGTTCACGACGTGCATTGAAATCCTTGGCAAACTTGCCGCTCTTGTCAAGATTCTCGCGGGCAGACAGCGACATCACGAAAAGCATCGCTGCCGAAAGTAGAATGATATATCTCTTCATAGTAAAATGTTTTCTATGGTGTAAATATAAGCATTATTAATCATTCTAAAGGCAATTATTGCAATTTATTGGTCCGAACCCCCTTTTTTTGCCGTAAGGCACACCGTCAATGAATGTTTTTTTATATTTTTGCAAGATAGTGTGCCCGAATATCAAAACAGTATGGTACACACCGCAAAATATAGAGAAAGTGAGTGACAACGGAAAAAACATATCGATAAAAAGGCTTGTTTCATGGTTGTGGAGCAACTCGAAGGGAGCACGCGGACAGGCTGTCGCAAACACCGTCATAGGACTTGTCGATGTAGCCTGCCAATTGATGTGGGTCCTTGCCTGCAAGCATGCCATTGACATTGCTACCGGGATAGAAGAGGGTTCGCTCGTCGCTACCGGCATTGTCATTGCAACGCTTATGCTGGCTGAGATTGCATCGCGCGCCGTCAGCCGATGGATACATGCCGTCACCGGCAACAAGGTACGCAACAGAATGCGCCGCGATGTCTTTGCACGCTTGCTCCGCTGCGACTGGCTGCACCTGCAGAAACACCACACCGGCGACCTCATAAACAGGCTTGAGGGCGATGTAGCAGGCATAACCACCCTGATGACCGAGGTTATACCGGCAACCATTGTCACCGGCACACAGTTGCTGGCATCGTTCGTACTGCTGTTCACAATGAGTCCGTTGCTTGCCGTTGCAATATTCATAACATTACCCATCTGCTTGGTTGTCAGCCGTGTATATGTAAAGAAGATGCGCAAGCTGAACCGCGATGTGCGCGACAGCGACAGCCGCATACAGTCGGTACTGCAGGAGAGCCTGCAGCACAAGGAACTTATAAAGTCACTGGAGCAGAATGAGTCGACCGAGCAGCAGCTTTCCGACCTGCAGAGCCGCCTGCAGAGCCAAATAGCCAGCCGCACCAAGTTCTCGCTCGGCACCTACACAATCATACAGTTGGGCTTTGCTGCCGGATATGTCATCGCATTCATGTGGGGAGTAGACAGCCTTGCCGACGGTATCATAACATACGGAACAATGGCTGCCTATCTGCAGCTTGTCAGCCTAATACAGCGCCCGACAATGGATTTGAGCCGTTACGTACCGGGCATTGTATCGTCATTGACTGCGGCCGAGCGCCTTTATGAGTTGGAGGACATTCCCGTTGAGCAGCAAGGCGATGCCGTCATGTTCAAGGAGACAGCCGGAGTGCGTTTCAACAACGTGACTTTCCGCTACGAGGAGGACAAGCGCCTTATACTTGACAACTTTACGTTCGATTTCCCGCCCAACAGCTGCACAGCCATTGTGGGAGAGACGGGAGCCGGAAAGACAACGCTCATAAGACTGCTCATTGCACTCATAAACCCACAAAGCGGCAGCATAGAACTTTATAATGCAGAAGAACGCCACGAGTCATCGACACTCACACGCCGTAATTTTGTATATATTCCGCAGGGTAACAGCCTTGTAAGCGGCACCATAAGGGACAACCTGTTGATGGGAAACCCCGATGCCACAGACGAGGAGATGCGCGAGGCACTGCGCATTGCCTGTGCCGAATATGTGTATGAGCTGCCCGACGGCATAGACAGCCCCATCAGCGAACGCGGAGGCGGACTGAGCGAAGGACAGGCGCAACGCATAGCCGTGGCAAGGTCAATACTGCGCCCGGGAAGCATTCTCATACTCGACGAGGTGACATCGGCACTCGACGAAGGTACGGAGCAGGAGATGCTGAGACGGCTTACACAGAGCAAGATTGGAAAGACACTCATTTTCGTGACCCACAGACCGGCGGTAATGGACTACTGCACACAGGTGTTGAGGATTGAAAAACCATGAAACCTGCATCAAGAACACCCCAAGCACGGGTGTTTTTGCATTTTATATACAAAAAGGCAATAAATGCCATATTATGCCGTTAAACAATAGATAAAAATATATAAAAAGCATGATAGAATATCTTAGAGGGGAACTCGCCGAGCTTACACCGGCAACGGCAATCATTGAATGCGGCGGTGTGGGATATGAGACAAGCATCACCCTGAACACATACAGCGCACTGCAGGACAAGAAGAACGTCAAGGTGTACATATACGAAGTGATACGCGAGGACACACATCAACTTTTCGGGTTCAGCCATAAGGAAGAACGCGAACTGTTCCTGTTGCTTATCTCGGTATCGGGTATAGGCGGCAACACCGCACGCACCATTCTGTCGGCATTCACAGTGAACGAGCTTTGCGAAGCCATCTTCACAGGCAACGAGGCTGCCATAAAGAGCGTCAAGGGCATTGGCCTGAAGACTGCACAGCGCATAATCATTGACCTCAAGGACAAGATTAAAGGCATTGGAAGCAGCGTGCAAAGCAGCGCGGCAACCGCCATATTGCCAAACAACGACGTCATTGACGGTGCCGTGTCGGCCCTGATAATGCTCGGGTTTCCGGCTGCCGCAACCAACAAGGTTGTACAGGCTATAGTAAAAAGCGAGCCCACAGCAACAGTGGAGCAGGTAATAAAACTTGCATTGAAACAGCTGTAAACGGTTATGGGCAAGCGTACGCTGACACTCTTTGTACTACTTCTCGCGACAATATCAATTCTCGCGCAGGGTGGCGTACGCAATGATTCCATACGAAAATCGTTGAGAGCAAGAAAGAGGAGCGCCGAGGTCGCAGTGCAGGACACCACCGTGCAGGCACGTTTTCCCGTTGCCGAAACCACCCCCACGGACATCGATGACATACAACAGCGTCCGCTTGACCTCAAGGCACCCGAGAACATTGTCACCGACACCGTCTACAACGAAAAGGACGGCACCTACCTGTTGAGTACCCGACTTGGCAAAGGCGGCATGCTCACAGCCCCAATACTGCTAACCCCCGAGGAGTATGCCAAATGGAAGGAGCGCAGTGCCATGAGCAGTTTTTTCAGGAAGAAGAATTACGAGGCATGGGAGAACTCGCAGAAGAAGAATAAGTTCGACTTTACCGACATGCACTTTGACTTGGGACCGGCCGAGAAGATTTTCGGTCCGGGCGGTGTGCGCGTAAAGACACAGGGAAATGCGGAACTGAAGATAGGTTACTCGATACAGAGCATCGACAACCCGGCGCTCCCCTCGCGAAGCAGAAGGACAAACAGTTTTGATTTTGACGAGAAGATTAACCTGAACGTGCGAGGCAGCGTGGGTGACAAGATGAATATGGACTTCAACTACAACACCGAGGCCACATTCAGCTATGATGCCAAGAAAATAAACCTCAAGTACGACGGCAAGGAGGATGAAATAATAAAGCTCGTTGAGGCCGGTAACGTATCGTTCCCAACAAACTCAAGCCTCATCAAGGGCGCAACATCGCTATTCGGTATAAGGACCGACCTGCAGTTCGGCAAACTGCTGTTGCAGACAGTCGTCTCGCAAAAGACATCGAACAGCACCGTCGTAAACTCCAAGGGCGGCACACAGCTCACCACTTTCGAGATTGAGATTACGAACTATGACGAGAACAAGCACTTCTTCCTCGCCCACTACTTCCGCGACAACTATGACCGCTCGATGTCACAGTTGCCCACCATACTCTCAGGCATCGACATCAGCCGCATCGAGGTGTGGGTAACCAACAAGACCAGCGACTACAACAACCCGCGCAACATTGTCGCCTTTACCGATATTGCCGAGAACCGCCACATAAGCAACCCCACATGGAGTGCAACAGGCAGCAACGCAATCCCGCATAACAATGCCAACGACCTTTACACCCAGATGAACACCACATATTCGGGTATAAGGGACATAGACCAGGCAAACAACATTCTGGGTAATATTGAGGGAATAAACGGAGGTTCGGACTACGAGAAGCTCTCGAACGCGAGACTGCTTTCGTCATCGGAGTACACCCTGAACAGGGCTCTCGGCTACATATCGTTGAAGACACCGCTAAGGGCCGATGAGGTGCTTGCCGTGGCATATGAATACACATATGGCGGACAGACATACCAGGTCGGTGAATTCTCGAGCGATGTGAAGGAATCAAAATCGACCATTTACCTCAAGCTCATCAAGCCGAATGCATGCTCGCCGAACAACGGTTGCTGGGATTTGATGATGAAGAACGTATACTCACTTGGCACACGTAACCTGCAGAGCACGGATTTCAGGCTCGATGTCTACTATGCCAGCGACAGCCTCGGCACAAATATCACATACCTTCCCGAGGCCGAAATGAAAGGCAAGCCGCTGTTGCGTCTGCTGGGTCTTGACAGGCTCGACAGCAACAACAGCAAGGAGAATCCCAACGGCATGTTCGACTACATACAGGAATACACTGTCGATGCGGCATCGGGACGAATATTCTTCCCCGCAGTAGAGCCGTTCGGCAGCCACCTGGAAAAGAAGATAGGAAACAGCGCCATTGCAGATAAATATGTCTTCCACGAACTGTACGACTCTACAAAGACAATAGCCAAACAGATTGCCGAGAAGGACAAGTTCTACCTCATCGGCGAATACACCGGCAGCGCGGCAAACGTGATACAGACAGGTTCGACAAACATTCCGCGCGGTTCGGTTGTGGTTACAGCCGGCGGTGTTACACTCGTGGAGAACAGTGACTATCAGGTCGACTACGCATCGGGAACGGTAACCATCCTCAACCAGAACATCATTGATGCCGGAACAGACGTACAGGTGTCGCTAGAGAGCAACACCATGTTCAACATGCAACGCAAGACGGTGCTTGGCCTGAACTGGAAATACGATTTCTCGGATGACCTCAAGCTGGGCGGTACTCTCATGTCGCTTTCGGAAAAACCGCTGACGACAAAGGTTGATATGGGTTCAGAGCCCCTAAACAACTTCCTTTGGGGTTTTAACCTCTCGTGGAAGAAACAGAGCCAGTGGCTTACGAACATCATTGACCTGCTACCGCTTATCAGCTGCACCGAGCCTTCATCAATAAGCCTGTCGGCCGAATTTGCAAGGCTCGAGGCCGGCACATCGAAAGAGGTGCAGAGCGAGGCTTCATATATCGATGATTTCGAGAATACCGAGAACGGCGTGGATATATCCTCACCGTCGCAATGGATTCTCTCCTCACTGCCCCAGGGCATGCAGTACAGCAACCTAAGCAATGACATTCGCACAGGCTACAACCGTGCACGAATCAGTTGGTATGTCATTGACCCGCTTTTCACACGCCGTAGCTCGTCACTGACACCGGCACACATAAAAAGCGACGTGGAGCAGCTATCGAACCACTATGTACGCGAGGTCTATGAGCGTGAGCTCTACCCCAACAAGGAGTCGACATACGGCGAGTCCTCTACCCTCTCGTTGCTCAACGTCACATACTACCCCGATGAACGAGGCCCATACAACCTCGACACAGACGTCGACTACGAGGGCAAGCTCAACGACCCGGCAAAGCGTTGGGGCGGTATCACCCGACAGCTCACCACCACCGACTTTGAGAGCGCGAATATCCAGTACATCGAGTTCTGGTTGCTCGACCCCTTCATTTACGAGCAGACAGGCATGGGCGGCGACCTCTACTTCAACCTTGGAGAGGTATCCGAGGATATTCTCAAGGATGGCAAGAAGTTCTACGAGAACGGCCTGCCGTCGAGCAGCAACCAGTTCCAGTACGAGGAGACAGTCTGGGGACGCATACCAACAAATACAAGCCTTGTATATGCCTTTGACAACAACTCCGAGAGCCGCGACCAGCAGGATTGCGGTCTAAACGGACTCAACAGCACCGACGAGGCACAGCACCCCACATACAAGGCCTATCTTGATGCGTTGCAGGGACGTGTGCGCCAAGAGGTATATGACAGCATTGCAGCAGACCCGGCAGGCGACAACTACCACTACTTCCGTGGCAGTGACTACGACGCGGCACAACGCGGCATTATTGAGCGATACAAATACTTCAACAATACCGAGAGCAACTCGCCAAGCGACAGCGACAGCGAATACAGCAGTGCGGCAAAGGTGACCCCCGACGTGGAGGATGCCAACCAGGACTTCACGATGGACGAGTACGAGAACTACTTCCAGTACAGAATCTCGTTGCGTCCCGAGGATATGCAGGTGGGCCGCAACTACATCACCGACAAGCGCACTGTGACATCTAAACTGCGCAACGGCAACACCGAAAGTGTGGACTGGTACAAGTTCCGCATCCCCATCGACGAATATGACAAGGTTGTGGGTACAATACGCGACTTCACATCCATCCGTTTCGTGCGTATGTACATGACACAGTTCCGCAAGCCAGTGACACTGCGCTTTGCAACCATGCAGCTTGTCCGCGGCGACTGGCGCCCATACCTGCAGCCCATTGCATCGAAAAACAACACTGCACCTACAGTATCGGGCGAGTTCACCACTTCGTCCATCAGTATCGAAGAGCACGGCGACCGCAAGCCGGTCAACTATGTGCTGCCTCCCGGTGTGACACGTATCATCGACCCAAGCCAGCCACAGCTGAGACAGGACAACGAGCAAGCCCTTGCGCTAAATATAAACAACCTTGGCAGCAAGGAGAGCCGTGCCGTGTACAAGAAGAGCAACCTCGACATACGACAGTATGAGCGCATACAGCTCTTCATACATGCCGAGGCACCCGAACTGGATGCCACACAGCTTGGCAACAATGACATGTCGCTGTTCATACGTCTGGGCTCGGACTACAAGAGCAACTACTACGAGTATGAGGTGCCGCTCACCATTACCCCGCACGGTTCATATGACGGCAACAGCTCGGCTGCTGCAGCCGTCGTGTGGCCACAGGAGAACATGATCGACATCCCGCTAAGCAGGCTGTCCGATATCAAGATACGCCGTAACACACTGCGCAACAGCAATGCCGAGGGTGTGACAAACACCACCATATACAGCGAGTATGACAGTGAGACACCGAAGAACAGGATAAGCATCGTAGGCAGCCCGTCATTGGGACAGGTAAAGGTGATGATGATTGGTGTGCGCAACAACAGCTCAAGCAGCAAGTCGGCCATTATATGGGTGAACGAGATGCGCCTCATCGGCTTCAACAACAAGAGCGGATGGGCTGCGCAGGGTAACCTCAATTTAAAGCTCAGTGACCTCGGTTCATTTGCGGCACAGGGAAAGATGGAGACAGCCGGCTTTGGCGGTATTGAGGAGAAGCTTGCCGCACGACGCACCGATGACTACTACCGTTATTCACTCACCGGCACGCTCGACGTCGGCCGTCTGTTGCCACGCGACTTCAAGGTAAGTGTTCCCACCTACTACTCGTTCACCGAGGAGGTGACATCGCCGCTCTACAGTCCATTCGACACCGACCTCGATTTTGATGACGTGCTCGACACATATGACAAAGCCGGCAAGGATTCCTTGAAGAGCATATCAGAGGTGCACTCCATCATGCGCAATTTCAGTGTCAGCAACGCAAAGGTCAACATATCGAGCAAGACACCGATGCCCTATGACCCCGCGAACCTGAGTTTCAGTTTCTCACACTCTTCAACCAACAACAGCAGCAGCACAGTGAGCTGGGAGAACCGTCTCGACTGGAAGGCTTCGGTAGGCTACAACTACTCAAGCCCCATCAAGACCATCAAACCGTTCGAGAAGATAAAGAGCAAATCGAAGTGGCTCAAGATATTAAAGGAGTGGGGAGTGAACCCGCTGCCGCAGTCATTGGCCCTGAACACCGACATGGCACGCACATATCACGAGTTGCAACGCCGCGACCTGCAGTCCATGACCGGCGATGGCGACATACCGTTGACATTCTCGCAACAGTTCAACTGGAACCGTTCGATGGATATCAAGTGGGACCCCACAACCAACCTGAGAATGAGCCTCAACACAGGCACCAATGCCGAGATTGAAGAGCCTTTCCTCCCTGTAAACAAGGAGAGGTACCCCACAGAGTATGCTGCATGGAAAGACTCGGTGAAGATGAGCCTGCAGAGTTTCGGCCGCCCGTTGAGCTACCAGCAGAATTTCAGCACGTCGTATACATTGCCGCTCAGCAAGTTGCCCGTTTTTGAGTGGCTCACTGCCGACGGAAGCTACTCGGCAACATACAACTGGCTCCGCGGCAACAACATCGCGGGAGTGAATGCCGGCAACAATATATCAAACAAGCGCAATGTCACATTGAAGGCGACAATGAACTTCGAGAAGCTATACAACCTTATACCATACCTGGAAGAGACCAACAAGCGCTTTGCAAGCAACAGCAAGAAACAGAAATCAAGCAAGAGCCAGAAACCGAAGGTAAAGAAGACAAAGCCATTCACAAAAGAGATACGCCTGGAGATTGACAGCACCGTTACACTGACACACAACCTGAAGAACAAGAAAATTGATGTTGTGGCACGCACAAAGCAAGGCGAGACATACAGGCTCAAATACAAGGTTCTTGACGAGAACAAGATTCTCATAAAGAACCGTGACAGCGTGAGCGTAAAGGTTACCGTCACAGCCAAGCAACAGGACGGTGAACGCAGCAAGTTTGCCAAAGCCATGCAATACCCCACACGACTGCTCATGATGGTACGCAACGCCTCGCTCAACTACACCAACGCATATGCCATGAACCTGCCGGGCTTCATGACCGATGCCGGTGACATTTTCGGCCAGAAACGGGTGGGCGATGTCTACTCTCCGGGACTTGACTTTGCTTTCGGCCTTGTGGATGACAGTTTCCTTGGCAAGGCGCAGAGATTGAACTGGCTGCTCCGCAGTGACAGCATTGCCTCAATGGCAAGCTCTACAGCGGCCGAGGACCTGCAGGCCAAGATGACAATTGAACCGTTCAGGGACTTCAAGATAGACCTCAATGCCAGCTGGACACGCAACCAGAGCAAGAACATACAGTTCATGTACGAAGGCATGCCGACAAACGAATCGGGCGGTTTCAACATGACCACTATCACCATTGGTACCTCATTCGGCGGCGGCAGCGCAAAGAACAACTACCAGTCCGATGTATATGACAAGTTCATTGGCAATCTTGAAAAGAACCGCAGCGGGCTCGAAGAGCTATACAGGGATAGTGAATACCCGGTATCGAGCAGCCTTGCCGGACAGAAGTACGACCCCGCCAACGGAGGCGTGGACATCTACTCGGCCGATGTGATGATACCGTCGTTCCTTGAAGCCTACACCGGCATTGGAGGCAGCGACATATTCCCCAACATGCTGAGCATGCTTCCCAACTGGAAGATAAAATACTCGGGCCTGTCAAAGCTGCCGTTCTTTGAAAAACACTTCAAGAGCGTGAACATAGAGCACGGCTACAAGAGCGTCTACGCAGTGGGTGCATACAGTACCTATGCCACATACATGGAGTACAACCACGGCATAGGTTTCGTTAACAACACAACCACCGGTCTGCCAATGCCAAGCAGCCGCTACAACATCGGTGCAGTGTCAATTAACGAGAGTTTCTCACCACTCATTGGCCTTGACGTGACAACCAACTTTAACCTGACGCTCGGAGCAAAGTACATAAAGTCGAGGACACTGAACCTGAGCCTTACGGCCATACAGTTGGTCGAGACACAGAACCAGGAGATATCCTTCAACATCGGGTACAAGATTATGGACAGCAAACTGTTCGGTTCAAACAAGGCCAGCAAGAGCAGCCAGAAGAAGAGCGGGAACGACATAAACATACGCGCAGACTTCTCGTTCAAGAACCTCTCGTCAATATGCCGCAGCATAGACAAGGGAACTACACAGGCAACAAGCGGCAACAAGGCGTTCACATACTCGGTAACAGCCGACTACACATACAGCAAGATGCTCTCGTTCAGCCTCTACTTTGACCGCCAGAAGACGATACCTCTAATATCAACGAGTTCATACCCCACCACTACCACAGACTTTGGTGTGAGCATGAAGTTCTCGCTGACACGATAAAAACAGATATGAAAAAATACTTCATAGCAGCACTGATGGCAACAATGCCGTTGCTCTCTTTTGCACAGAAATATATTGTAGTGTCCAAAAAGACATTGCAGCTCAACGTCATCAACGAAAAGAACGACACGCTCTTCACATGCCCCGTCGCATGCGGCAAGAACTACGGAAACAAGAAAATAGCCGATGATTTCAAGACCCCAGAAGGGGAATTCGAGATAACAATGATGTACGATGCAACCTCGTGGAAGCATGACTTTGGCGACGGAAAGGGTATGCGACTTGGCGCATACGGCCCGCTATTTTTCAGGCTCAACGTTCCGGGCTTCAATGACATTGGCATACACGGCACAATCTTCCCCGAGAGTATCGGCACCCGCAGCAGCGAGGGATGCGTAAGACTAAGGAACGAGGATATAAAGGCGCTATACCCCCATTGCCGCAAAGGGATGAAAGTTATCATAGAACCCGATGAGGTGCAGTAGTACCTGAATAGTTGACAGAGTTGCAAAAACACAATATAGGCAGCAAACCGTGCGGTTTGCTGCCTATATTGTACCTCGGTCGGGAATCGAACCCGAATCTAATCTTTAGGAGAGACTTATTCTATCCATTGAACTACCAAGGCCTGTACAAAACGTCATTTGTCCGTCAAACAGGTGAAATGACTTTTATTTTCAAGCGCGAAGATACAACAATTATTCGCAAACGTCAAGAGGTTTACACATCATTTTAATTACGAGAAACGCTTTTTTTCTTTTTCAAACTGTGATAAACATCTCTTTGGATTGCTTTAATATATTTTAATATGAAATATAAAACTGCTTATGAACAAATGTATTATATTCGCAACGGACAAAAACAGAGCCCGATGAGAAACATATTATCCCTGACACTGCTGTTCATAGCAATTGCCATAAAGTCGCAAAACTACAACAGCATATGCCAAAAAGGTATCGAATATATCAAAGACAACAACTACACCCAGGCAGTCGAGTGCTTCAAAGAGGCTGTGGCATGCAGTTCCGGCAATGGCGAGAAGATATATGCACTTGCAAATCTCGCATACTCGTTCCAAATGCTTGGCGAATTGCCAAGTGCATTGGAGGAGTATGACAAGGCATTGGCCATTGCACCCGACGAACTGACACTGCTGCAGCAACGTGCAAACATTTACCTGCAGCTCGACAGCACGGAACACGCTCTGGCCGACTACAACAGACTGCTCATGCACGAACCCAGTAATACCGGCGCACTGCTGTGCAGGGCACACATATACACAAATACCGGTATGTACGACAAGGCATGGGAGGACTACAAACAACTACAATACTGGCTCCCCGACAACTTGAGTGTAAGGCTTGGGATAGCAATGCTCTACCAGAAGGAGAAACGTTATGACGAAAGTCTTATGGTTCTATCGGCAATGATTGAACAGAACCCGCATATTGCCGAGCTATACATCGCACGCAGCAACCTTGAGAGGGAACGCGGACATAACGAATTGGCGATGATGGACCTTGAGAAGGCCATTGAGATAGACCCGGACAATGCCAACAACTACATTCTGCAGGCTATAATCCATGAGAAGATGGGCAAGGCCGACGCTGCAAGGAAATGCCGCGAAAAAGCTACCTCGCTTGGAGCTGCCGCAGATATCATGCCACGTTAAGGAGAGGGTTGTTCAAGCCTATTTTCAAACAGGCTCCAACAAAAATGGCAAAAAAGGTTACATTTTATAAAAAATGGTTGTACATTTGGAGGAACATTGAAAAAACAGCCATGATGACAGAGAACACATCCGCTCCCTATAACATAAGGGAGAAGCAGGAGAAGAATGCAGCATACCGCTCGCTTATACGTGCCGAGCTGGCCGATGAGCTGTATGACCGCATCCTAAACATAATAATCATAGAGAAGCGCTACCGCGACAAGAATTTCACGGCAAAGGAGCTTGCCATGGAACTTGGAACCAACACCAGATACATATCGGCAGTCATAAACTCCCGTTTCAACACCAATTTCTCGTGTCTTGTAAACGAGCATCGCATAAAGGAGGCTCAGCACAAACTTGTCGACAAGCGCTACCAGGGAATGACAATAGAGGAGATTGGCATCAGTGTCGGATTCGCCAACCGCCAGTCATTCTATGCATCGTTCTACCGCGTTGTAGGCGAGACACCTAACAGTTACCGCAAAAAACACACATTGGCCAAGTAACGTAAAGAATGGAAGAGAGCACACACGACAAAGTACGCGAAATAAAGAAATCGCTCCGCCTTGCCATGAACGGTGTAGTGTCGACACTGCAACGTCGTCAGGGACTCGATTACAAGATAATTTTCGGTGTGGAGATTCCACGCCTCAAAGGTATTGCCGAGGCACACGCAAAGGACAAGCAACTTGCCGAGACTCTGTGGCAGGACAACATCAGGGAGTGCAAGATGCTTGCAATATTCCTGATGCCCGAGAACGGAGCGGCCGAAGTGGCCGACAGATGGATTGCAGAGACAAAGTTCACGGAGATAGCCGACCAGCTTGCCATGCATCTGCTTTGCATATTGCCCGATGCATGGGACAAGGCGCTGCAATGGAGCGCAATGAGGGAAGGTTTGTACGCATATTGCGGATACCTTACGATATCGCACCTTGTGCGTAAGGGAGTAGAACCCACCAATGAGCAGGAGGCAAAGTTCTTCTGCAACCTAACCTGCCTTAAAGAAGAACGGGGCATTGCCGATAGATGCGCGCTGAATGCCGCAATGAACTATCTCGACCGTAGACAAGGTGCTGCAGCAAGACTGAAGGAGAGTGTTGCCGACCACACTACCACCCTCCCGGCAAACATAACAGCATTGCTGGAGAGCTTTGAAGAATAGAAGAAAAGACGTGCGGACACGTCTTTTTTTTATGTCGGAAGAGGTTCTTTCATCTATTTGTCACTTTTTATGGAAAATTAAACACATTTATCTGTAATAATATAAAAATAAACGATAACTTTGTGTGTTGAAATTATGACATTGCCACATTATGGCCACATAGTACCATCCCATTAAAAGGATTGGTGCCAAAACCGTGGAATTGATGAGAATATGGACAGCAACAACAGGATTGTGGAAATTGCAAACCAGATATTTTCGGAATATCTGAAAGAGAACAGATGCAGACGCACACCCGAGCGTTTTGCCATCCTCGATGCAATCTACTCAATCAACGGCAGTTTTGAGATAAAGCAGCTCATGGAGCACCTCGAGGAAAACGCGAAGTTCCGCGTGAGCCGTGCTACCATATACAACACCATAACAATGCTCATAAAAGCCAACCTGGTAACCCATCACCAGTTCGGGGCCGTATCGAAATACGAGAAGTGCTACGGAACTGCAAAGGCCTACACCATATGCACAAAATGCGGCAAGGTGACCGAGTTGAGCAACATAAACATAACCGATAACATAACAAAGAATATAAAGAAATTTCATTTAACCCATTACTCGCTGCACCTTCACGGTCTCTGCAACAAGTGCAACCAGGCAATAAAGAGACGTAAGGCAAAGCTGACAAAAAGTATAAAACAATGAAACAGAACATCGATGTACTATTAGGCCTCCAGTGGGGCGACGAGGGAAAAGGTAAGGTCGTTGACGTGTTGACACCCAACTATGATGTTGTCGCACGCTTTCAGGGTGGCCCGAATGCCGGCCACACATTGGAGTTTGACGGAAAGAAATTCGTTTTGCGTTCAATCCCCTCGGGCATATTCCAGGGAGGCAAGGTAAATATCATTGGTAACGGTGTGGTGCTTGACCCGGCACTCTTCAAGGGCGAGGCCGAGAGCCTCATCGAGGCAGGCTATGACCTCACCAAGAACCTTTATATCTCAAAGAAGGCACACCTTATCCTGCCGACACACCGTGTGCTCGATGCCGCTTACGAGGCAGCAAAGGGCGATGCAAAGGTGGGTACCACAGGTAAGGGTATCGGCCCCACATATACCGACAAGATAAGCCGCAACGGTTTGCGCGTTGGCGACATCCTTGAGAACTTCGAACAGAAATATGCACAGGCAAAGGCTCGTCACGAGCAGATTCTCAAGGACATGAACTACAGCTACGACATCACAGCCATTGAGCAGGAGTGGCTTGCAGCAATCGAGTACCTCAAGAATTTCCGCCTCATTGACAGCGAGCAGCTCATCAACGACCTGATGAACGAGGGCAAATCTATCCTTTGCGAGGGTGCACAGGGCAGCATGCTCGACATCGACTTCGGCAGCTATCCGTTCGTTACATCATCGAACACCGTTTGCGCCGGTGCATGCACAGGCTTGGGCGTTGCTCCAAACAGAATCGGTAACGTATACGGTATAACAAAGGCATACTGTACACGCGTTGGTGCAGGTCCGTTCCCCACAGAGCTTTTCGACGAGGACGGCAAGGAGATGCGCGACCGTGGCCACGAATATGGTGCCGTTACCGGCCGTGAGCGCCGTTGCGGATGGATTGACCTTGTAGCACTCAAGTACACAATCATGATTAACGGCGTGACACACCTCATACTCATGAAGAGCGATGTGCTCGACACATTCCCAACAATAAAGGCTTGTATTGCATACAAGAAGAACGGTGAGACACTAACACACCTGCCATATGACATTGAGGGCGTCGAGCCTGTATACACCGAGGTAAAGGGTTGGATGACCGACCTTACCAAACTGCGTAGCGAGGAGGAGCTGCCACAGGCATTCAAGGATTACATCGCGTTCCTTGAGAAGGAACTTGGCGTACCCGTGAAGTATCTCTCGATAGGCCCCGACCGCGACCAGACAATCACACGTTCAATCTAAAAGAAGCCTATGTTTTCAACAGCAATAAATTTTGCACAACAAGTTACAAACGGCGGTGTATCGCCCAACCTCATATACTGGATACTCTTTATCGGTATTGCAGTAGTGAGCTATGTTGTGCAGGCAAACCTCAAGAGAAAGTTCGAGAAATACTCGAAAATGCCGGTTGCAATGACCGGACATGACGTTGCCGTGAAGATGTTGCACGACAATGGCATATATGACGTAAAGGTCACATGCACACCTGGCACCCTGACCGACCACTACAACCCGGTGACAAAGACCGTGAACCTGAGCCAGGGAGTATATAACTCGGCAAGTGTTGCCGCTGTTGCAGTAGCCGCCCATGAATGCGGCCATGCCGTACAGCATGCAAAGGCATACGCACCACTCAAGATGCGTACTGCACTTGTACCTATCGTATCATTCTCATCGGGCATCATGAGCTGGATTCTGCTCATCGGCATCCTGACCGTAAACATCTTTCCCGGACTGTTGTTGGCCGGTATAATACTGTTTGCGACAACAACAATTTTCAGTTTCATAACACTGCCGGTTGAAGTGAATGCAAGCCAAAGGGCACTCGCCTGGCTGCAGACATCGGGCATTACAAATTCACAGAACCACAAATACGCTTGCGGGGCACTTCGCTCGGCAGCATACACATACGTCGTTGCAGCACTGTCGTCATTGGCTACACTGCTCTACTACGTTATGATTTTCATGAACAGACGCGACTAACAGACACATGGCAACAAAACCATCAATACCTAAAGGAACAAGGGATTTCTCACCAATAGAGATGTCCCGCAGAAACTACATTTTCGACACAATACGCAAGGCTTTCCACCTGTTCGGTTTCCAGCAGATTGAGACACCGGCAATGGAGAACCTCTCTACGCTCATGGGAAAATATGGCGAGGAGGGCGACAAACTGCTTTTCAAGATACAGAACTCGGGCGACTACTTCAAGGGATTGACCGACGAGGAACTCCTGAGCCGCAACGCAGCAAAACTGGCATCAAAGTTCTGCGAGAAGGGCTTGCGCTACGACCTTACCGTGCCATTCGCACGCTACGTGGTAATGCACCGCGAGGAACTTACATTCCCCTTCAAGCGCTACCAGATACAGCCCGTATGGCGTGCCGACCGCCCACAGAAAGGACGCTACCGCGAGTTCTACCAGTGCGATGCCGACATCATCGGCAACAACTCGCTCATCAACGAGGTGGAGCTCATACAGCTCATTGACTATGTGTTCGAAAAACTGAACATCCGCGTTGCTATAAAGCTCAACAACCGCAAGGTGCTTGCCGGTATTGCCGATGTCATCGGGGAACCAGAGAAGATTATCGACATAACCGTAGCAATCGACAAGATTGACAAGATTGGGCTCGACGGTGTCATTGCCGAGCTCAAGAGCAAGGAGATAAGCGACGAGTCAATAGAGAAGCTGTTGCCAATACTCAAGGCACAGGGCAACAACGAAGAGAAGATGCAGATTCTTGCACAGACACTAAGTGGCAATGCCATAGGCGAGAAGGGCGTTGAGGAGCTGCAGTTCATCCTTGATACAATAAAAAGCGTTGGAATAAAGAGCACGCTCGACATTGACCTCACCCTTGCACGCGGCCTCAACTACTACACCGGTGCAATACTTGAGGTGAAGGCCCTTGACGTTGCCATTGGCAGCATCACCGGCGGAGGACGCTACGACAACCTCACAGGCGTGTTCGGCATGGACGGAATGTCGGGTGTAGGAATCTCTTTCGGTGCCGACCGTATCTATGACGTAATGAACCAACTTGACCTCTACCCGCAGGATGCCATCAGCACCACAAAGGTTATGTTCGTGAACTTCGGCGAGAAAGAGGCTATGCGCTCATTGCAGATTATCGGTGAGTTGCGCAAGGCAGGTATCTCGGCCGAGCTGTTCCCAAGCAGCGACAAGATGAAGAAACAGATGGGATATGCCAACAACAAGGCCATTCCGTTTGTTGCCATCATAGGCGAGCAGGAACTGACCGACGGCACCATTGCCCTGAAGAACATGACAACCGGCGAACAGAAGAGCGTTACCGCTGAAGAACTGAAAGAGTTGCTTGCATAAGCAATACATCCATAAGACACAAAGCGACAGTCTCCTTTAAGGATCTGTCGCTTTTCCTATACCTCCACAATCTCATCAAACAGCTCTTTCCACCCCGTTTCGGCAGCATGACCTATTTTTAGGCCATAGAACCTTGTACCCTGGTGGCGTAATTCTGCAAGACGTTTGCGTTGAGCGATGCCGCACATGGGTATTATGAAATCCGTACACCACAGCACGTCGGCCGATGCATATGTACCCTTCTCAAGCAACGCGAACACCATGTTCAGCATCTGCACGGCATTTGTACCGCCGGCCGACCGTTGCTTGAAAAAATCAAGCAAAGCAGTACGGTTGCGTTTTACATCTATCGGCTGTGCTTCCACCGAGAAAGAGACAAGGAACAAATCCCGTTTCTGCCGCTCGGCAATGAGCAGCAGTTTCATCATCAGTGAGTTCACCAACAGTTCCGGTTGCCCCTCCATACTACCCGAACGGTCAACACATACTATCATGGGTCCCTTTAGCCTTGCCGGCCTACGGTTAAGTCCCCTTGATGGTTTCAGAAGTTCACTTTTATGCCGGAAACTCTGCAGACTATCGGTTGCATATCTGTACAGGAAAACGTCGTATAATGTTTCATCGCCACAATGAACACACTCGAGCGGCAGCATTGACCTTATATCGTGCCCTAATGTCACACCCAGAATATCACTCTTTGAAGCATGTTCAACAGCCATAGCTCCACCATATGACACTGCCATGCGCTCTGTGCCGTCATCATCGGCAATGCGTCCCATCCTGTTTGCTATAAACTCCAGTTGCGGATAACGTTTTTGCACCTTTACGATACGTAGGAAATTCTCAAAAATGAGCGTATTCCACTGACCGGCCATCATTCCCCAAGCCTGGAAGAACATCTCCTTTTCGACACCGTTCTTCTTCAGATATTCGGGAATGCTCTCAAGATTCTGTTTAAGCGTTTTGCTGTTGCGCTCCTTTATCTCATCGACATCGCGCCGTTGCTGTTCCTGCCTACGGCGGTCAAAGACCTTGCTCCAATCATCAATCATTCTTTTCCATACACTCTCGTCGGCAAGCCCCCCTTCGTTCCCGAATTTATCCCTATAGTAACGCTCGTCAAAACCGAACTGCCGGAATTCGTCACTTATCTCCGAGAGAAGCCTGTTCCAGCCGTCGCGTTTTTTACGCTCGCTCCACAAGAGTGCGTTCTTCATACCCTGCAACTGCCCTTGCGCACATGAATTCCTGAATTTCTCGCGCGTGACAATCTGTTTAATGAAAGCGAGCATGTTGTCGTAGAACACACGCGCCTTGACATCATCACTCAACACACTGTATATGACAAAAGGGTCACTCATCACCTCGTAGAGATAAATCTCGAGATAGTCAGTGACGTGTTGCCCGCTTCTGTCGGGCAGGATACCGGTCTTCACAAAAGCATCGAGAATATTGACATAGTGCCACCCTTCGGCATAATTTTCACTTATATCAGCCATAGAGCAATTCACTTATATCCGCTCTTGTCAGAGCAATCTGCTTCATTATTTCAGCGGCCACAGAACGTATACGCTCCGCGTCACTCGGGTTTATGAAAATATTATCTGCAAGTGCGCTGTTTATTCCGTTAAGTTCGGCAGCACATTGCTCAATCCCGGTCTCGTAGTCATACTCCTCGTTCTTGAACAGGGAGCCTTGATTGCTCTGCAAGAGGCTCATCTCGCGTGCCGAATAGCGTTCCAATTCACATCGTACTCCGTTGATGTACAGAAACTCCCTGTCACGCATTAGTCTCACCTTCTCTCCTGCATTATGGTTTGTACTGTTTCCGAAGGCTCTGATGCGCTCTTTCACAGGGTCGGCGGGGTCTGTATACAAATGTGCCGACACAGGATTACGTTCCGTTATATTTGGCAGGCGATGATAATCCGAAGCAAATATATACGTGTTGCCGGTATTATATGTGCTTAACCTATAATAGAAATCGTCGTACAATATCAGGTTGGCATCCTCGGGCCTTGCCTGCAGTCTCGACTCCTTGAGCGCTTCGGCCGCCCTTTTCATACGTACAGCCTTTGCCACCCTCTGCTGCAGTTGGGCGCGACGCCTGTTCACTGCCGCAAACAAAGAGTCTGTCACCACCTCGCGCACTACTGCACACTCTACAGGCTCGTTCCATAGGCAATAAGCAAGCACAACAATATCCGACAGGTCGGTCTTCCTGCGCCCGTGCACAAAAGCCGATGCCCTCAACAGGTTCACGGCCTTTTTCCAGCGGCGGTCGCTCACATATATGCCGTACACAGCACCGGTCTGTTTATCCGTTATCTTCCCCAACTGCTCACGTATGTAAAGGATGCTCTCCTTGACACCGTCATCAACCTCAACAGCAGCTATCTCTTTCTGCCATTTTTCATATTCATCACCGGTTATCTGCAACTGTTCCAAGCGTTCCGAACAACGTGCCTCATCGCAATCAAGTATCATCGCGAGAAAAGCCTTGTCATCCTTGATACCTTGTGACATATACCGCACAAGAAACCTGTCCCACAGCGCCTCCAATCCCTCACCCTCGGCCGGCAACTCATTACTTGCCGCCACCAACAGTTTCAGAGGCAGTTCAACCTCGCTGTTTCCATTACGGAAAACCTTTTCATTGAGAGCCGTGAGCAGGGTGTTCTGAATGGCCGGCCCAGCTTTCCATATCTCGTCAAGAAAGACGACATCGGCGGTTGGCAGATAGCCGTCAACGACACGCTCATAGGTATCACTCTCCTTTAGTTTACTGATGCTCACCGGACCGAAGATATCATCGGGGGTACTGAAACGGGACATCAGGTACTCAAAAGAACGTGCACCGGCAAATGCATCCTTCAACCTCCGCGCCACCATGCTCTTAGCCACTCCCGGAGGACCAAGAAGAATCACACTCTCACCGGCCAAAGCAGCCAGCAGACCCAGGCGGAGTTCTGTCTCCTTCTCATACACACCACGGCCTATCTCGCCAAGCAATTCCAATATTCTATCCTTGATACCCATTTTTACATTTTTGTTTACGCGAAGGTAGCTAAAAGTTGCATAAAATCAAACGCCACAAAGATGCGGAGCCTACAAAAAGCACCTCTTATATAAAAATAAACAGAATTTATTTTGTCAACAATTCGGTTTACACTATTTTTGCATATAGTATGCCTGCGTGATAACACTCCACAGACAGAAAGATGAAACCTAACAAATTAAAACAGATACACTATGGATGTTATTAAGAATTTGATTGAGCGCGCCCAGCAGAACAAGCAGCGCATCGTTCTCCCCGAGGGTACCGAGGAACGTACATTGAAAGCCGCAGACAAGGCTGTTGCCGACGGCATTGCAGAGATTATTCTTCTTGGCAACAAGGAGGAGATCCTTTCACTTGCACAGCAGCACGGTCTTGCAAACATTGAGAAGGCTACAATCATCGACCCATGCAACAACCCCGATGCCGAGAAGTATGCGACACTGCTCTTTGAGTTGCGCAAGGCAAAAGGCATGACAATGGAGGATGCACAGAAACTCGTTTGCAACCCATTGTATCTTGGCTGCCTCATCATCAAGAACGGCGATGCCGACGGACAGGTGGCAGGTGCCCAGAACACAACTGGTAACGTATTGCGTCCTGCATTGCAGATTATCAAGACTACTCCGGGTATCAGCTGCGTAAGCGGTGCAATGATGCTCATCACAAACGCAAAGGAGTATGGCGAGGATGGCGTTCTCTTTGTTGCCGACGTTGCCGTTACTCCACAGCCCGATGCAAACCAACTCTCACAGATTGCAGTCTGCACAGCACAGACAGCAAAGGCCATTGCAGGCTTTGAGGAGCCACGCGTTGCAATGCTCAGCTTCTCAACAAAGGGTTCGGCAAAGCACGAGATGGTAGACAAGGTTGTTGAGGCTACAAGACTTGCACACGAACTTGACCCTGAATTGTCACTCGACGGTGAATTGCAGGCCGACGCGGCACTCGTTCCATTCGTAGGCCAGAGCAAGGCTCCGGGTTCAAAGGTTGCAGGCAAGGCAAACGTTCTTGTATTCCCCGACCTTGGTGCAGGTAACATCGGTTACAAGCTCGTTCAGCGCTTGGGTCATGCCGAGGCTATCGGCCCCGTACTCCAGGGTATCGCACGTCCTGTAAACGACCTTTCACGCGGTTGCTCAATCGAGGACGTATACATGATGATTGCAATTACAGCAAACCAGGCTATTGCAGCAAAGAAGTAATAACGGGCAATGTCATTCTGAACGAACGTGAAGAATCTTGTAGACATTTCACTTTACTCTCTATGACACATTAAAAGAACATTTAAACCAGACATTAGGATATGAAAATTCTTGTATTGAACTGCGGTAGTTCATCAATCAAATATCAGTTGATTGACATTGAGTCAAAGGACGTTCTTGCAAAGGGCGGTATCGAGAAGATTGGTCTCGAGGGCTCATTCATCAAATTCAACCTTCCCAACGGTGAGAAGGAGACAATCTTTGCGTCAATCCCCGAGCACACAGTGGGTGTACGTCTCATCTTCGACATCCTGACAAGCGAGAAGTTCGGCGCAGTAGGCTCTATCGACGAGATTGACGCAGTAGGTCACCGCATGGTACACGGCGGCGAGAAGTTCAGTGCATCTACACTGCTCACCGACGAGGTTCTTGAGGTATTCGAGGCTTGCAATGACCTTGCACCACTCCACAACCCTGCTAACCTGAAGGGTGTAAATGCCGTTAAGGAGGTTGCTCCCGAAATGCCACAGGTTGGTGTGTTCGACACAGCTTTCCACCAGACAATGCCCGACTACGCATACATGTATGCTCTCCCATATGAACTTTATGAGCAGTATGGCGTACGTCGTTACGGTTTCCACGGAACATCGCACCGCTACATCACAAAGCGCGCTTTGGAAATGTTGAACATGCCTGCCGAGGGCAGCAAGATTATCACCTGCCACATTGGTAACGGTGCTTCAGTAGCAGCTGTAAAGGATGGCAAGAGCGTTGATACATCAATGGGTATGACTCCGCTTGCAGGCCTCATGATGGGTACACGCAGTGGTGATGTTGACCCGGGTATCTTCCCATACGTCATGGATAAGACAGGTCTTGACCTTCAGGGCATGATTGACATGCTCAACAAGAAGTCAGGTGTTGCCGGCATCACAGGCATCTCATCGGATATGCGTGAGGTGAAGGCTGCTGCCGACGAGGGCAACAAGCGTGCACTGCTTTCAAACACTATGAACTTCTACCGCATAAAGAAGTACATCGGTGCCTACGCAGCTGCCATGGGCGGTGTTGACGTGATTATCTTTGCCGGTGGTGTTGGTGAGAACCAGCAGGATTGCCGCGAGGCTGCACTCGAGGGTCTCGAGTTCCTTGGTGTAAAGCTCGACAAGGAGGTGAACAACAAGATGCGCGGCGAAGAGGCAGTGCTCTCTACTCCCGATTCAAAGGTTAAGGTATTGCTTATCCCAACAGATGAGGAGATGATGATTGCAAGCGACACTTACGAGATTGTAAAGAACATGAAGTAATTCATTCCAAGCAACTATAATTACGAGAGAAGCCTTTCCGCTACGGAAAGGCTTCTCTCGTAATATCTAATAAATTATTCTTTCACACTTCCTCTACAACTGCGACAGTATCTCCAGCCACAGCAGATGAACGTGCCTCGCTCTTTTTAAGGAAGTCGAGCATGTAACGTGCTTCGCCAAGCATATCCTCAACCTTTTTCACCGCATTGATGGCCTGTGAAAGTCCGTACACCTTGCGTATGGCGGTAGCATCGGCCTGGCGCAAGGTGTAGTTGGCCTTGCCATTGGAACCCGAAATTTCAACCTCTATCGCGCCTTCGGCCATAAGGACAAAATCCACAAGACCGGCATCCTCGCCATACTTATAGTCGCGACGCTCGTTGTTCACCCCCAAATCCTTGTAGTTCCTCTCAAGGAACGGCTTGTCGCACTGCACGTATGTATCGCCTGCCGACAACTTGACACTCTTGTGCCTTATGCTCTTTCCGCGGTAGAACGATGTGAGATACATTGCACCATCCTCGTGCACACAGGCGCGAAGAAAGTTATTGTAGACATTCTGTGACATTGCCTGCGAAGGGACTGTATAATAGCCTTTATTCTGGTATCGCTTGTCGAAATTAAAGTCAAACAATGCAGCCAGGGAGTCACGTGCAGCAATCAGCGACTGCAGCTCAGTCTCATAGAATACCACATTACGCTCACACTCCTTTTTCAGGGCCTCCCGGCGCAATTTCTCGGCCTCGCGCAGAGTCTTGTAGGCCTTGGGCGATACAACCTTTATACTGTCGAGCAGCACACGCGTATTGTTGTACTTTCCGTTTTCATATTCCACACGCGCACGTGAGAGAAGTGCCTCGGCCGGATCCTCGACCTTTGATACACAAGAGAAAACAGTAAGTGCCGAAACGGCAAACAGAATGGCTTTACCTGTTTTTGTCAAAATCCCCATAATTGTCATTTCATGTTTCTACAAATGTAGCATTAATTATCGTTATTTGCGGTATACTGCTCTTTTTTTTGCCCGTTCGTGGCATTTATTGAACAGTTTTAACGAGTATCGTTTTATTTATAATGTCAAATTGAGTATCTTTACAAGCACAAAATTCACGAAAATAACCAAACGATGTATAAGCCGACAAAAGAAGAACTTTGCAAATTGCTCGACACCCCAATCTTCCGCAAAATTTCGGAAACTGCCGATGAACTGGGCATGGAGTGCTACGTCGTTGGCGGATATGTACGGGATATATTCCTTGAGCGTCCATCGACCGACATTGACGTGGTAGTCGTTGGAAAGGGTATAGAGATGGCACGCGCCTTCAGCAAGAAGCTGGGCAAAGGGGCACACCTTGCAGTCTATGCAAACTTTGGAACGGCACAGGTAAAATACAAGGAGCATGAGATAGAGTTTGTCGGGGCACGCAAGGAGAGCTACAGCCATGACTCGCGTAATCCCATTGTCGAGGACGGAACCCTTGAGGATGACCAGAACCGTCGTGACTTCACCATCAACGCAATGGCCATATGCCTCAACGCTGCCCGCTTTGGTGAGCTTGTAGACCCGTTCGACGGCATGCTCGACCTCGAGGACCGCATTATAAGCACACCGTTGGAACCCGGCATAACATTCAGCGACGACCCATTGCGCATGATGCGCTGCATACGCTTTGCCACCCAGCTGAACTTTCACATTGAAGAGGAGACATTCCAGGCGCTGTGCGACAACAAGGAGCGCATAAAGATAATCTCGCGCGAGAGAATCAATGAGGAGCTGAACAAGATACTCCTCTCACCGGTTCCCTCAAAAGGTTTCATTGAACTCGATCGTTGCGGCCTGCTTGAGATAATATTCCCGCAACTGGCCGCAATGCAGGGTGTAGAGACACGCAACGGCTACAGCCACAAGGAGATGTTCTACCACACACTTGAGGTAGTCGACAACATTTCCAAGCACACCAATGACCTATGGCTGCGTTGGGCCGCACTTTTGCACGACATTGGCAAACCCAAGACCAAGCGTTGGGACCCGATACTCAAATGGACATTCCACAACCACAATATCGTGGGAGAAAAGATGGTGATGAAGCTGTTCCGCGACTACAAGATGCCACAGAACGAAAAGATGAAGTACGTGGCAAAACTTGTATCACTGCACATGCGACCCATTGCCATTGCCGATGACGAAGTGACCGACTCGGCTGTGCGCCGCCTGCTGTTCGATGCCGGCGACGACATCGATGACCTGATGATACTTTGCGAGGCCGACATAACATCCAAGAACGAGGTACGCAAGAAACAGTTCCTCAACAATTTCCAGATTGTGCGCCAAAAACTCAAGGACATTGAAGAGAAGGATCGCATACGCAATTTCCAGCCACCGGTGAACGGCGAGGAGATAATGCGCATATTCAACCTGGCACCATGCGCCGAGGTGGGCACGCTAAAAAGCGCGGTGAAGGATGCCATCCTTGACGGAGTAATCCCCAACGCACACGATGCCGCGCTGCAATACATCCTTGAGTGCGCCGCAAAGATGGGAATTACGCCCCAAAACAGCTAACCCTATTAGAAAGACTATGAAAAAAGCACTATTCCTACTTACCCTTATATTTTCCGCCATCCAAATTACGGCACAGGAGATATCATACAGCCGCTACATGGAGCGTGTGCTCAACAACAACATAGCTCTTACAGCCAAACGGATGGATATCGAGATTTCCGATGCAGCTGTAGAGAACAGCAGGGTGTACAACGACCCGAGCGTTGCGCTCACATATACCAACAACGAGGACTGGAGCAAGGGGTTGGGACAGGGCATTGAGCTTGAACTGAGCCGCACCTTCACCTTTGGAGTGCGCCGCAGCCGCATTGACCTTGCCGAGAGCGAGCGCCGCCAAGCAGTTGCACTGTTGGAGGAGTACATGCGCAATTTCCGTGCCGATGCCACCATAGCCTACCTTGAACACCTGCGTGCAAAGATGTTGCTTGACGAAGCGACTGAAATACACAGCGACCTTTGCGAAGTTGCCGCAAACGACAGCCTTCGTTACCTGCGTGGTGACATAGCTAAGAGCGACTGGTTAGAGAGCCGCATGGCACAGGGAGTTGCAAAGAACGCAATGCTTGCAGCCGAAGGCGAACTCAGAAACAGCGCCATCAAACTGGGCTATTACATGGGCGACGTAAGTGATGCAGCACAACTTTGCGGCACAGGTTCACTCGAGATAACAGGAGAAGCCATGACACAGGAGCAATACACGCAGAGAGCATTGCAGCACCGTGCCGACATTGTGGTTGCACTTGGAAATGCCGAGATTGCCGTTGCAGCGCAGAAGTTCAACAAGGCACAGCGCCGCCCCGAACTCGATGTTGTGCTTGGCGCGACATACAACATTGCCGACCCCGACTTCACGACCATAAAGGCAGGGGTTGCCGTTCCGCTCAAGTTCTCGAACCTGAACAAAGGCGCACGTCTTATGGATGAGCTGCTGGTAAAGCAGGCAAACATAGACATTGAAGAGGCACGCCTTATTGTGACAGCCGAGGTCATGCAGGCATACAACAATTTCAGCTATGCCACAAAACAGAGCGAGACCTTTTCAAGCGACATGCTCAACGACATGCAGCAGGTTGTGGAGAGCAAAAGGAAGGCATACGAAATGGGCGAAATACCATTCCTTGACTACCTTATTGTACAACGCAACGAAAGCGAGATGCGCGGCGAGTATATCGATGCCCTCTTTGGCAAGGCCGTTGCCTGGGTTGAGCTGCAACGCTCAGTTGGCATTGAATTGAAATTCGGAGCACAACAGTAAAGCTTCACATAGATATACAATAAATGCGACATCCATCGGTGTCGCATTTATTGTATATGTACTACTTACACCGTTTCAGAGATTCTTACTCTCTCCTTCGATAAAATATTTGCGTTCTATTGTCTTGCCGTCGAGTACGACATAAGCAAATGTCGATATCCAGTCCCCGAGGAATATGCAGCGTGAGTTCTCGCCAAGCGGAATATCAACATCTATGTGACGGTGACCGAAGATGAAGCAGTCGACCGACGAATGTTTCTTGAGGTATTCACGCGCAAAGATTATGCAATGCTCCTTCTCCTCGCCAAGATATGGCGTATCGCCCTTCACCTTGTGCTGCTTCATGCTGTACTGGGACCATTTATGTCCCATCCACAAGCCCCAACGCGGGTGAAGCATTGAGAAAGCCATACGCGTCAAGCGACTACGGAACAGTGCACGCAGCATCCTGTAGCTTTTTTCCCTTGAAAACTCGTCACCGTGGGCAAGGAAGAACTCCTTGCCATAAAGTTCCACAAGGCAGGGCTCATTATGGATAATCATGCCACACTCCTTCTCAAAGTAGTCGAGGCACCACTGGTCATGGTTGCCGGTAAAGAAATGCACCTCCACTCCCCTGTCTGTGAGTTCTGAAACCTTACCCAAGAAGCGTGTAAAGCCTTTTGGTACAGCATAGCGATACTCGTACCAGAAATCGAACACATCGCCAAGCAGATACACGGCTGCAGCCTCGTCCTTTATCTTGTCAAGGAACGAAACAATGCGACGCTCATGGGTACGACGGTGCTCAATGGCCCAAGAGCCAAGGTGCACATCGGAGAGGATATATATCTTTTTCATAACAAGGAGAGGTGTTTATAAATTATCCTTAACTTTTTTAAAGCAGACCAAGCTCAAGTTTGGCCTCCTCGGTCATCAGTTCCTGACTCCACTCAGGTTCAAATACAAGGTTGAGGTTCAGGGCCTTGACACCCTCTATGGACTCCACCTTCATCCTCACATCCTCCATCATAAAGTCAGCGGCAGGACAGGTGGGAGCCGTGAGGGTCATGTCAATATCCACTGTAAAATCGTCAGCAACCTCAATGCGGTAGATAAGACCCAGGTCATATATGTTGACAGGTATTTCGGGGTCATACACTGTCTTCACCATCTCCATAATTTTCTCTTCTATTTCAAACTTTTCCATATCATCAACACAATTTTCAGAGGCGAGCCTCATCGTTATAACTGAAATATGCTCCGTCGGTGAGCACAATGTGGTCGAGCAGGCGTATGTTCATCACCTTGCAGGCCTGTGCAAGCGACTCGGTGAGCCTGTCATCGTCGCGGCTGGGCTTTGTATTGCCCGACGGGTGGTTGTGGCACAACGCGATTGTAGTGGCACGCTTCATCAGCGCTTCACGGATTACCAGACGTATATCCACCATAGTTGCCGTGAAGCCACCGGTGCCTATGAGCACGTGGTCAATGACGCGGTTCATGCGGTTGAGCAACATAACATAGCAACGCTCCACGGGCGAATCGCACAGGATTGGGTGGAAGTAGCGGTAGAGGTCGAGCGAAGATGTTATACATGGTTGCTCGCCCTCGTTGGCTTCGCGACGTTTCCATAGCTCGCAGGCAGCCATAACGCTTATTGCCTTTGCAGGACCAATGCCCCTGAAGGAGCACAGGTCATCGACCGACAGCTTTGAGAGTTCAGAAATGCTGTTGCCACACGAAGCAAGTACACGCTTCATAAGGTCAACGGCACTCTCTTCGTCATTACCCGAACCCACAAGGATAGCCAACAGTTCCGACTTGCTGAGTGTGGAGATTCCGTTCTTTATGGCCTTCTCGCGCGGACGGTCATCCACAGCCCACTCCTTGATGCTCTTCTTCTGCTTTGCCTCTTCCCCGGTCATCACCCCCTGTTATATATTTTTGTAAGACTCTTTTTTGTTTCAAGCGGCTGCTTCAGTATCATCTTGAACCACAAAGCTTTCAAAAAGCCGGTTCCATAGCCGGTTATCTGCACGGCAGCTGCCACCACAGAGAGCAATGCAACCTTCATGCTCCTGTTCTTGAGCAACGAATCGAAGAAGATGAGCATTGCATAGAGTAACGGCAGGAGCAACAGCCAAGGAGAGAAAACAGATGCCACAAGCAGCACCACACCAAGTACGAGCAACAGTGCCGGCGCTGTGTGCACAATCTTCAACGAGCCCGGATGCAGTATCTGCAACCATATTCTTGCCTGGCCGAAGTTGTTCACCTGCTTGTAGAAGCGGCTCATGTCAATGCGTCGCTTATGGTACACAAAAACGGGGCGTATCAGACGGATTTTGAACCCTGCATTGCGTATGCGTATGCTCAGGTCGATATCCTCGCCCATCATATCCTTAAAATCACCCACCGTCTCATATACCTTCTTCGAGAAGCCCATGTTGAACGTGCGTGGGCAGAACTTCTCCATCACCGCCTTGCCGCCACGTATGCCGCCGGTTGTCCAGAAGGATGTCATCGCATGGCTCACGGCCTTCTGCATGTCCGAGAATGAGCTGTCGGCAGCATCGGGGCCACCAAAGCAATCGGCATAGTCGGCGGCCATCTCAGCCTCCAGTTTCTCGAAGTATGTCGGTGGCAATATAACGTCCGAGTCAAAGAAGAGCAGATAGTCGCCATTAGCCCTTTGCATACCGTAGTTGCGTGTCTCGCTACGGCCTGAGTTCTCTTTATAGAAATAGTGGATAGTAAAAAAAGAACGATAGTGACCAAGCAAATGGTCACATCGTTCTTTTGAGCCATCCTCTATAATAAGCAACTCAAATGGTTTTACCGTCTGAGCCATCAGGCTGTCAAGCAGTTCCTTAACCTCGCCGGGCCTGTTATAAACAGGAACAATTATAGAGTATAACAAAACTTTATATTTTATTAAAAGTTAAACTTGTCCATTAAAAAGTGGGAGAACAAGGCTTGCGGTAAAGGCGTAACACCGGAGTTTACTTTAGTAAATGAGGATTTACGACTTCCCGTATAACGCAGTTATCACCTTTTTAATGAGTCAAGATTATGCCTTTACGCGACCTACGTAAGAACCGTCACGTGTGTCAATCTCAACAAGCTCACCCTCGTTGATGAAGAGAGGAACACGAATCTCGGCACCGGTCTCCACAGTAGCAGGCTTTGTTGTGTTTGTTGCAGTATCACCCTTGAGGCCAGGCTCTGTGTATGTGATTGCAAGAACAACCTTCACAGGCATGTCGGCATAAAGGATAGTCTCGGTTGAAGCATCGGTAACAACCTCAAGTGTCATACCCTCCTTCATGAAAGCAACACCGTTAATCTGCTCTGATGCGATAGTCACCTGCTCGAAAGTCTCCTGGTTCATGAATACATACTCCTCGCCCTCCTGATAGAGATACTGGTATGGACGACGCTCAACGCGAACATCCTCGAGCTTCTCACCGATGTTGAAACGGCGGTCCAACACATAGCCGTCAACAACGTCCTTAAGCTTTGTACGCATGAAAGTGTTACCCTTACCCGGCTTTACGTGCAAGAAATCGATACAGAAATACAGCTTGCCATCCATGCGGATTGCTGTACCTTTTTTAATGTCTTCTGCATTAATCATAAATCTACTATTTTTTGAATTAAACTATTACCTTCTCGAAAAACTTTGCAAATATAGCAAAAACGAGCGAAATAATATCAAGCTTGCTTGAATATTTCACTGCGAGTGCAGTATATCTTCGAGTTTTTAACTCAAAGATACTATTTTATTTCTTCTTTTTATATATTTTTGTACGTCAACGCACAAAAAATATAAAATCATCATGCGCATAGAGATATTCACAAAAAGCGAACAGATACCGGAACTTATCGACGGCTCGGTACTACACTCTGTGCTGACATTCCGTTCATACGAAAGAAACAGGACATGCAAGCCCTATATGTTTGTGGCGTATGATGACAACAGCAAGGAACTCGGACACATACTTGTCATAAAACGCAGAAGATTCACCATACTGCCGCCGATGCTGACATTCTGGTACATCATAAACGGCGAGGGTGCATACAGCAGCCGTTGCGCCAATCGCGAGGAACTGTTCACCATTTTCCTCGAAAAGGTACTCGACATGTTCGACTTCCGTCACACATTCATCAAAGTACAGAACATCGAGGACTCCCGTTTTGCCTACGGCGCACTGCGCGAGCATGGTTTTGTACCAATGCGCGACCAACGTATGTATATATCGTTACACAGCAAAGCCCCACAAGAACGTCTGACACGCGCATATCGTGCACACATACGCAAAGCAGAGAACAACGAAGTGGCATACCACCGTGCGACAACACAGAAGGATATAAACGAAGGCATACAACTGCTGCATAACTACTACATTAGCAAAACACGCCGCCTGCCAAGCAGGGATTCGCTCAACACCATGTTGCACAACACCGACGGAACACTTTCGGAACGGGCAAAGATGTTCATTGTCACATACAAAAGCAAAGCAATAGGCAGTTCTTTTTGCCTGTACGACGACGAACGCGCTTACCTTGCTTACAGCTGCGGACTACGCAAGAGCCACCCGATGCAGTATCCCGGCATAATGGCTATATGGGCGGCACTGAGCGATGCCTACAAACAAGGATTTGCACATTTTGAGTTCCTGGAGGTGAGAGCTTTATCACGAATAAACCAGAAATTTATAAGCACACTGCTAAACTACGGCGGAAAGCAGAAAGGCACTCTGCGCTGGTTTCACTTCAAATGGCAATGGCTGAATAAAATTTTACGTGCGATATACGTTTAGCTCTTTTTTCTCGTTATATAACAGATGAGAACAAGAATATACATAACCGCACTGCTGGCAATGCTTACACTATGTTCGATGGCACAGAAGGTCACCATAAAGGGACGTGTCACCGACGAGAACCACAAGCCTATTGAGATTGCCAACATCAGCGTTGTAGGCGAGCCCATAGGCACCGTCGCTGACCTGAACGGTTATTACAGCCTCACATGCAACAGCAAGGACAGCCTTGTCATTGCATATTCGATGATTGGCTATCAGACACGTAAACGCACGTTCCGCAACCCGACAGATACATTAACGGTAAATGTAATACTACCCTCTTCGAGCCTTGCTCTGCAGGCGGTGGAGATTGTTGACAAGGAGCGTCAGATGGGCAGCACGCAAAAACTTGCCATGCCCGACAAGATACGCTTGCAACCATCGGCAAGCGGAAATGCCATCGAGGACCTGATAAAGTCGCAGGCGGGAGTAAGTTCGAACAACGAGATGAGTTCGCAATATAATGTGCGCGGCGGAAACTTCGACGAAAACAGTGTATATGTAAACGGCATAGAGGTATATCGCCCGTTGCTCATAAGAGCCGGACAACAGGAGGGATTGAGTTTCATAAACCCAGACATGGTGGGAGCAATAGAGTTCTCCACCGGCGGTTTCGAGGCAAAATATGGCGACAAGATGTCATCGGTGCTCGACATCACATACCGCAAGCCACGCGAATTCGAGAGCACAGTGTCGGCAAGCCTGCTCGGCGCAAGCGCATACATAGGCTGGGGGAACAACAAGGTGAGCATAACAAATTCGGTGCGTTACAAAAGCAACAACTACTTGTTGGGAACGCTCGACACAAAAGGCGAATACAGCCCTAACTTCATTGATTATCAAGCGTATATCGACTGGCGAATAACAGACAAGTGGAGTCTTGGTTTTATAGGCAACATATCGCGCAACGAATATAATTTTACTCCAAGCGACCGAACAACCAGCTTTGGAACATTGGAGAACGTCAAGGAATTCAAGGTATATTTCGACGGATGGGAAACAGACCTTTTCCGTACGATGTTCGGAGCGGCATCGCTCAACTACTCACCGAACGAATACCACGCTTTCTCGCTGCAGGCATCAGCTTTCCAAACTGTAGAGCACGAGACATACGACATCATTGGAGAGTATTGGCTCAACGACATCAACACCGACCAGTCGTTAGGCATAGGCGGATACATGGAGCACGCGCGCAATTATCTGAATGCCAACGTGGTAAACATAAAGTTCACAGGAAAGCATTACCTTAAGTCCAATGACTTGCGCTGGGGATTGGAATGGAAAAACGAGAGGTTCAACGACAGGCAACGCGAATGGGAGTTGCGCGACTCAGTGGGCTACAACACACCAAACACCGCCGACGGCATGCGCCCCATATACAGCCTGAATGCCAACACATCGTGCAACAGCAATCATATCTTTGCATACATCCAGGATACATACAAGTTCAACAGCAGTATAGGACTGATATCGATAAATGCCGGAGCCAGACTATCCTATTGGGATTGGAACAACGAAGTTCTGTTCTCTCCACGCGCCTCAATGGGTCTGATACCAAAGTTCAACAAGGATATGACATTCCGTCTTGCTACGGGAGTATATTATCAGACTCCGTTCTACAAGGAGATGCGTGACACCGTAACCACAGAAGGCATTGCCGAAGTGGTACTGAACAAAAAAATAAAATCGCAACGTTCGATACATTTTGTATTGGGATACGACTATCACTTCAAGATATTCGGCCGCCCGTTCAAATTCACAGCCGAGGCATATTACAAGAAGCTCGATAATCTTATACCATACAACATCGACAACGTACGCATTGTATATTATGGCGAGAACTGCGCCAAAGGATATGCGACCGGATTGGATTTGAAACTCTTTGGAGAGTTTGTCCCAGGCACCGACTCATGGATAACACTGTCGGTAATGGACACCAAAGAGAAAATAAATGGTGGCGACTGGATTCCGCGTCCCACAAACCAACTGTTCTCGGCATCGTTATATTTTACCGACTACTTCCCTTTCACCGACCGCTGGAAGATGAACCTGCAAGGCGTATATGCCGACGGTTTGCCCTTTGGCCCGCCACACAGCGGACGCGAGAAACATATCTTCAATGCACCGGCATATATGCGTGTGGATATAGGTATGTCATACCGCTTGCTCGACAACGAAGACCGCAGACATCGCACAGGAATAAAGAGCTGGTTCAAAAACATCTGGTTAGGAATAGATGCGTTCAATATTCTTGGCATCGACAATGTCAATTCTTATTATTGGGTTAAGGATGTTGCAAACAACAACTACGCCGTTCCCAATTATCTCACCGGCCGCAGAATAAACGGAAGAATTCTGATAGAGTTTTGATTAACGAACAACGAAATTCGATTAACGAGAATGTAGGGGCGGGGTTGGCCCGCCCGATGATTCTTGCGAACAATGGTAATCTTTAAAAATAAACCGGCATGGTGTTGAGCAACAGCGCGTGTCAGTTCCAATAGAGGAATTTGCTTTGCAAATCGACAATTCCGCCAGCATATAGTCGTGCGTAGTGCAGACGCAGTTTGTACCGCACGGGATGCGATTGGGCGGTGTTGTCAAATAAGGTTCGACAACATGAGCAGCGATAAGTCGCAGGCAGCACAGCGTCAGTTGTGCCCTGCGGGATGCGATAAGCGAGTGTCGTCAATGAGGAGACACGAACAAGAGCCTTGAGCGACTTGCTCAACTTATGCCGGGCCTTTTTGTAACTTTTTGTGCGACAAAAAGTTAAGAGAGGAAGACTTGAAAAAGAATACAAATCCAAAGTGTTAAGGGTAAGAACTGCGGTGGAATACAAGGGCAGGCCGACCCAGCCCCTACAGTTTCATTGTTCGCTAATTGCTCATCTGTTGACAGCAACAACTCTTCGCAACCCACGCGGTGCAAACTGCGTCTGCGTTACGCGTGACCCATTGCTGTGGTTGCTGTCGAAACGTCGTTTTCATCTTTCACCTCCCCACCCCTATGGTTTAACCCCCTCCGGCGTTCCGCCTCGTCGCCCCTAAGACAGGGGGACAATAGCAACGCTATCGACGAATTTTGCTGTGAATAGTCACGCGAAGCACCGCGTTTGTGGTGCCGCGTGGGGCACAAATCGCAAAATGAGTCAATAAATAAGCAATCAAAAAAATAGCCATAAGACAAGGGGACAATATCAGGCAGACACACCCTGCCCCTACGGTTTAACTCCCTGTAACTTCGTTGCTAACTCCCTCTTCTACCCTTTGTCTGTGTCAAAACAAAAACCAAACCAAAATCAATAAATTATAAATAATTTATATTACTTTTGCAGAATGGAATATTATGCAAATAAACGAACATCATTATAATGAAAAAACGTATTCTAACCATTGTGTTACTAATTGTAACACTTTTTACTGCGAACACAGTAAATGCACAAGCCCCTACCGCGACGCCGGAAGAGGCTATCGCAGGCCTTCTTAACCGTATCGGTGGCGACGGTGCAGCCAACCTGTTCGAGATTGTGATTGACGCTGACCTCGCCGAGAACGGCAAGGACGTGTTCATCATTGCTCCGGGTAACGGCAAGCCTTGCATCAAGGGAAACACACAGCTATCGGTTGCTACAGGTATCAACTGGTATTTGAACCATTATGCACACGTCAACCTAACATGGAACAACCTTACAACCGACCTGTCAAAGGTTGACCTCCCTGTTCCTGCAACAGAGGAGAAGCACGTAAGCAGTGCAGCCTACCGTTACGACTTTAACACCTGTACATTCTCCTACTCAATGGCTTTCTGGACTTGGGAGCGTTGGCAACAGGAGATTGACTGGATGGCTCTGCACGGCATCAACGCTCCGTTGAACCTTGTGGGCTTGGATGTCGTAACACGCAAGTTCTTGCGCGAGCTTGGCGTTAGCGAGAGCGACATCAATGCCTACATCGCAGGTCCGGGCTTCATAGCTTGGTTTGCGATGAACAACCTTGAGGGTTGGGGTGGAACAATTGAGTCACAGGGTACAGGCGTGTTCATGCAGGGTAACCCCGACTGGTGGTACACCCGTCAGGAGAACCTTTGCCGCGATATGCTCCAGCGTATGCGCGAGCTTGGTATGCAGCCTGTAATTCCCGGTTTCAGCGGCCAGGTACCTAACTGCATCGTGAACTACACAATCGACGGCTTCAGCAGCGGCGATGTTGTGAATAACGGTTCTTGGGCCGGCGGTTACACACGCCCCGATATCTTGAAGCCTAATACAACAAGCTATCAAACTTTTGCAGCCGTTTACTACAAGCACCTGCACGAGGTGATGGGTGTGTCTGAGCTCTACAGCATCGACCCCTTCCACGAGGGCTCACTCCCCGGTGGCGTGACCAACGAGACCTGCTACCCTAACATTATGAAGGAGCTTGACAAACATTTCGGTAATGTTGAGCAGAGCGTAAAGGATTCTTATAAGGTAACAAAATCTCCAAGCTGGATTATCCAGTACTGGCAGGGTGTGCCTCAGAGCGGTGCGTTCACTGCAATGAAGAATGCCGGCTACACAAATCGCTTTATCGGCCTTGACCTTTTTGCCGACAACATATATGCCGACAATGCTGCAAAGTGGAGAACAAACTACTACGATACTTGCCCATACATCTATTGTATGCTCCACAATTTCGGTGGCCGCAGCGGTTTGCACGGCCGTTTGGAGACAACAATGGACGGTTACTTCCAGGCTCTTGCAAAGAACAACAACTGCCAGGGTATCGGTGCAACCCCCGAGGGTACCGAGACTAACCCCATCCTTTATGATATGCTCTTTGAACTTCCTTGGATGAATAGCAACCCAGGGGCAGATGCATGGTTGACCGAGTATGCTCATTCACGCTACGGTGTCGATTCAAAGACTGCTCCGGCTGCTCTTGAGGCATTGAAGAACCTAAAGAAATCGGTTTGGGATTGTAAGGTCAACCAACAGGGAACATCGGAGGCTGTAATCCTTGCACGTCCTAACTGGACTATCGGTAGCGTATCTTCGTGGAGTACATCGGCTATCTATTGGGATACACAGGATGTCCTACTTGCTGCCGACCAATTGTATTCCGTTAAAGACCTTGTAACGGCAAACGGCGGAGAGGATGGTATCGCAAACTATAACTACGATTTTATTGACGTTGTTCGCCAGGCAATGGTTGACTATGCGGCGCAGTTATTGCCACTTATCAACGCAGCTCGTGGCAACGACGCTGAATATACTCGTCTCTATCAGCTCTACCTGCAGTTGATGCTCGACCTTGACGAGATGCTATCTTACGACGAGAACTTCAAATTGGAGCGTTGGACAAGCCTTGCGCGCAACATTGCCGACGAGGTTGAGGGAACAACAGAAAACGACCGCAACTGGCTCGAGTGGAACGCACGTACACAGGTAACTGTGTGGTCAAAGGGCAACACCGACCTTCACGACTACTCTAACCGCTGCTGGGCAGGTCTTATCAAGGACTTCCACTACAAGCGTTGGAAACAGTTCTTCGAGAACAATGGCAACGCTTTCAGCGGCGGTTGGTTCAGCGGTTTCGAATATCCCTGGACGGTTGACTTCAACGACACATATAACCTCGCGGGCGACTACTCAAAGGTGGTTATACCAACAGACATGACTGCAACCGAAAAGGCTGCACAGACATTCGGCAACTACTTCGGCCGCGTAAAGGGTGCAACAAAGAACTATATCTTCCCGATGGGTGTTGCAACAAATGCAACAAAGAGCGACGTTATCTCCGAGGTTTATCGTGGCCAGGAAGTTGAACTTCCTCTTATCATTGGCAAGAACGTTACAATTTCAAGCGTTTGGATTGACCTTAACGCCGACGGCAATGCCGGCAATGGTGAGACACTCACTGCAAACGGCAACAGCGTAACAATACCTGCCGATGCAGCCATTGGCAAGACAACAGCCAAAGTAACATACAGCGACGGCACTGTAATCACATTCAACCTTGCACTTATTGAGGATATCACCGATGCGCGTACCGTAACAGCAGTTGCAGGTGCTAACGGCTCGGTTGCCATCGAGGGTGCGAACGAGCTATCAATAACAACAACCGAGGCTGTAAAGATTACCGCTACCGCAAACACCGGCTATAACTTCGAGAACTGGACAAAGGACGGCGAGGTTGTAAGCAACGACAATCCATTCATCTACTATGGCAAGGAAGAGGCTACATTCACAGCCAACTTCATCCAGGACAAGTGGGGCGTGCCCAGTATGACAGCAGGTGGCTTGAGCGAAGCTGTTACAAACAACCAGTATGTAAGCAAAATAGATTTCGCTTATCATAACCGCGAAGCAGAGACCATATATGATGCTACATCTGCAGCACCAACAAGTCTCTTTACCACAATACCGCAGATTATTGATGTTCCACAGGGCGCAAGCTTTACAATCACTTGGACCGACAATGGAACACAGAATCTGACAAAATGCTTTATGTCGGCCTATATGGACTTTGATGGCGATGGTAACTTTGAAGAGGAGGGTGAGCTTGTAAAGGTTGTGGGTACAAGAAATGCCGACAACTCGGCTGTCCGCAGCGGCAGTTTCCAGGTGATACTTCCATACAATGCTCCAACGGGTATCACTCACTTGCGTATGCGTTTCGACAGTGCTTGGGGTAATCAATACAACAGCACAACAAAAGCGTTCAACTCAAAGGGTGAACTCAACCGTATGTGTTACGAGATAGTTCTTAACATAACCGAGAAGAGCGACAAGGCCGCTACAATAAATGTCGAGACCAACAGCACCGATTGGGGAACAGTTGAGGTGTGGACCGATGAGACCCCAGACGGCTCAACAGGCACCGAGTGGGTTGTAAGTGCAAATATTCCAATGTACTTGCGTGCCACAAAGACAAGCGAGGATGTTGAGTTCCTCGGCTGGTACGACCACTATGGCCGTTTGGTGACAGAGAACTTGGAGCACACAATGTATGCCCGTGAGGACGCTACCTACACTGCCCGTTTCCGCAAGTTCTTGGAAATCGACGGCTGGCAGATTGAATACCGCACACAGCCTGGCAAGGATGTTGTCACAACAAAGCTTGCCAACGGCGTAAAACCCGAGGCCGGCAAAAAGTATTATATTGCAGCAGATGCAAAACAAAGTGATGGTTCTTTCGTGTCACACTATCTATATGACAATGGTAGTGCACTCAAAACTGCTACATCTGTAAACGGCAACAGCTATCTTTGGACTTGTATCGTTAATGATGATAAAACATATTCGTTCCAGAATGAAAGTGGAAAATATCTTGCCAACGATGGAAACTATTATTTGAGCATTGGTGCAACACCTGCCAAATATGCATTTGAAACAGCTAATGCCGGAAGCGGAGTCGCTTTGACTAATGTTTCCGATGGTTACACCGGCAGCAAATGGATGGTTACAAAATTCGATGGCTCTGCTTTCAATAAGAATAGTGTTTCTGTAAACAATGGTAGTTGGTGTAATGACTACATCTTTGTCGAGGT
>JAZRRI010000027.1:0-35087 GCA_045650605.1 Bacteroidaceae bacterium
TATAAAAAAAAGCCTTACCTTTGCACTCGCTTTGAGACACGAACAAAGCAGTTCTTTAAAAATCTGGTGCGTTAGTTCAGTTGGTTAGAATACATGCCTGTCACGCATGGGGTCACGGGTTCGAGTCCCGTACGCACCGCAAACGAGTTCCAAAGAAATTTGGGACTCATTTTTGTTTTAATATATCGCAAGAGCCCGAGCCAGGGAAATCAAGGCTCACCTGCAAAGTCTGGGTGAGCAGTCTATTAATGTATTAAATTTACAACTATTTTAACTCCTTTGAAATTGTTTCCGCTCGCTTTGTGTGTAAACAAGTTTACCCACACTAGCTTACTCGCAATTTTCAACGGTAGCAGTGTTGAGAATTACTATTCTACGCGCCTTTTCATTGCAAAAGGTAATTCCCCGCCAAGGGCGGAAGGGCAGCGTTGGGAGGCACAGTGAGCAGCCGAGCAATGCTTGGAAACAGGTGGCATGATGTTTGAGCGCAGCGAGTTCTTGCCACCCCAAGCATTGCGACAAGCAGCGAACGGCGAGGTGTGCACCGACTGAAAGATGTTGCAAAGCAACTCTTGAACAAAGGAAGCACCGAATGCCGTACACGACTGCCCTGTTTTTGGTACTTTTTCAAAAAAGTACAGAAAGAGTTGAAGAAAAATACAAGTGAACAATTAAGGTTGGGGACTGCTGTGGAATTTGACGACGAGCGAAAGCGAGTTTTTGGATGGCGCGGTTCTCGAACTCCCTCCGCTGCGCTCGCCCCTCTTTCGCAAAGAGGGGCAGTTTTTTTTACGCGTGTTCACCTTTAACATTTAACCTTTCCGCAGTTTGTGGGCGGGCAGACCCCGCCCCTACTGTGGCGCAGGCATCCCCAAACCGGGAATATCTCTTCCGCGCTTTCCGCTTTAACCGCACCTCGTGCGGTTGAACCTGCTACCGCTCGGCATAGTAAAAGTAAACTTTTCCTCTGCTCTCGCTCACTCGCAGCTTTCACCTTTCCGATTTCCGCTTTCACTTTTCACCTTATATGCGTGGTCTGCCTATTCAATTATCCAATCTTCGATGTTGCGTGTCTCGCGCGACACGTTGGCACCTATCTTTATCACTGTACGTTCCTCTTGCTCGAATGGCAGGGAGTACACCTTGTTGTTTATCTGTGCCATGGCTTCGGCGGCTGTGCCGTCGAACTTCAGTTCTATGATGTAAAGGTACTCCTTGGTGCCTATGAGCAGGTCTATGCGCCCGTTGATGGTGCGGTACTCGGCCTGTACATAAAGCCCCATGAGTTTGGTGATTATGTACATGACATTCTGGTAGTGGTTCTCGAGGTCCTTCACCAGTTCATAGGGGGTGCCGGCCATGAGGCTCTGCAGCTGACGCATGAAATCGTCGGCTTTGCCGCCTCTTACGCTTGTCACAAATTTGCTTATTATGGTTTGCGCCTGTTTCTCCTTGACCTTTGAATAGAACGGCAACAGGAAATTGATGAACCCGGCTTTTACCTCTTCGTTGGGGTAGTTTAGTGTGTAAAGCCCGAATTCCTTATCGTAGTCCACAATGGTGAGGTAACCGCTCTGGTAGAGCACGGGGATGGGGTCTATGTCGTCCACGTGTATGCTGTTCAGCTGGTCTTCGCTTGCTACGTAGTCGGTGAGTTCCTCTATGTTGAAGTCGGCTTTCTTTATGAGTTCCACAAGATATGTTGGGGTGCCGGTGTTGAACCAGTAGCTGCCATATCTTTTTTCGTTCAGTGTCCACAGTATGCTGAACGGGTTGTATACGCCATCGGTGGAGTAGCTGAAGTGGTAGCCGTCGTAGTTGCGCTTGAGTGTGGCATATGCCTCGTCCTTGGTTTGGTTGTTGTTGTCGGCAAGCAGCTGTATCTCGCAGTCGAACACACGGCGCAGTTCCTCGGCGGTGATGCCACATATATTGTGGAAGCGGGGGCTCATGGAGATGTCGTTGAGGTTGTTGAGATCGCTGAAGACGCTCACCTTGCCAAACTTTGTCACGCCGGTGAGGAGGGCAAACTTGAGGTCGGCGTCGGCACTCTTCAAAACGCCGTAGAAGGCCTTGAGGGTGTTGCGGAACTCGTTCTGCAGCGCGGGGTTACCAATGGCTTGCAGTATGGGTTTGTCATACTCGTCTATGAGCACAACGGCATTGCGGCCGGTCTTGACCTTTGCAGCGCGGATAACGGCGCGGAAACGTTGCGACAGGCTTTTATTATCGGTCTCTTTGGATTCATACCTCTCTTCCCACTCTCGCAGATAGGTACTGAGAATATTTTCCAGTTCATCAATGCAACTGTATTTCTCGGCATTCAAGTCAAGGTGCATGACAGGATATTCGAACCAGTCCTTCTCCAGTTCCTCCATTGCAAGTCCCTTGAACAGTTCACGTTTGCCGGTGAAATATGCCTCGAGTGTGGATAGCAACAGGCTCTTGCCGAACCTGCGCGGACGGCTAAGGAAGTACACACTACCCTCTTTCACCAGTTTGTAAATGAGAGCTGTTTTATCCACGTACACGAACCCCTCGTTCCTCAGGTTCTCGAAATTCTGTTTGCCAATAGGATATATCATAATCGCACTTTTACCCATTATAACGCGAAGATAATGCTTTCTCACGGATTTTGTTAAAGAACAGTTGATTTTTTGACAAAGTCCGCGGTTACCGGGCGGGCAGACCCCGCCCCTACGGTGACGCTGGCATGTTCAAACTCCCTCCGCTGCGCTCGTCCCTCTTCATTAAGAGGGACAGTTTTTCCTGTCCGCGCTTTCCCCTATAACCGCAGCTTTAACCGCACTGCGTGCGTTTGAACCTGCTACCGCTCGCTGTAAAAGTTCAAGCAAGCTTGGCTTTTGCTCGCTGTTTTCCGCTTTAACCGCACCTCGTGCGGTTGAACCTGCTACCGCTCGGCATAGTAAAAGTAAACTTTTCCTCTGCTCTCGCTTAACCGCAGCTTTCCGTTTTCACCTTTAACCTTTCAGCTTTGCGCAGGGAAGACCACCACACAAACAAAAAAACAACATTACGTGCAAGAGAATTTCTCCTGCACGTAATGTTATAACAACGAGATAAAAACCTTTTATCTCAAGAACTTTTCAAATCAAACAACCCTTGCTGTACACGCAAGCCGTTTTACACGGCCGGTGCAACAAGCGTTGTCAACAGGCAATTTTAGTTAGCCCAAACATTGCCCCACTCACCGCGGCTACCTTTAGACTCCTCGGGGAAACCAGAGTTAGCATCGCCACCAACAAGCGTTGAGGTAATCTGCATAATATTGTCAATAACAACATTTACTACAACAACCTCTGGCTTAAAATAATTCTTCTTCATAATCATTCTATTTTTTATTTCTTCTTATTCTTCGTTAAAAAGATAATGCATAAACGAGGTGCTAATTACACAGTCACTCGTTTCGAGTGCAAAGATACAAAAAAATATCCGTTTTCAAACAATAATGTGTTGTAAAAAATTGTAAAACAATAAAAAAAGGTCGGTTAAAACAATAAAATCATCTGCAACACCCGCCGTATGGCCACAGCACGCCATGTCCGCGTAAAAACCGTGCGCCGTAGATAACCGTCAACAATTTGGGCGAACACACCTGGGAGTTAGAGAACACAACATACACCGCGCACACAATTGTCCCTCTTAGTGAAGAGGGACGAGCAACGCAGTTGCGGAGGGAGTTCGAGAACACAACACATACACCGCGGTTACCGGGCGGGCAGACCCCGCCCCTACGGTTGTTGACTTGAGCGAACACATCGGTTAGCCCCTACGGATAGCGCGGGTACTTTCCCAAACTCCCTCCGCTACGCTCGCCCCTCTTTGCGAAAGAGGGGCAGTTGTTTCAGTGTGTTTCACCTTTAACCTTTCACATTTCCGCTTTCATTGCCCCGCCCCTACGGTTGATACAAAAAAACTCGCGCTGGAAATTTCCCGCGCGAGTAATAATTATAGGTTAAAACCTCTTTTCTGTTCCCTTCCCTTTAGAGGAGGACCCGGGAGGGGCTTCCTCGTTTTTACTCTTCAACTTCCCAATCGGCAACAGTTCCCGTCTCGGACGAGAAGCTTGCACCAATGCGGTAGAGTTTGCGGGTATCGGCAGCATAGGGCTGTGCATAGCCTTTCTCGTTTATCTGCTGCAAGGCTTCAGCGGCTGTGCCGTCGAGTTTGAACTCGAAGATATATACATAACCGGGCACCTCGACAATGCAGTCCACGCGCCCCTCGCTCTGCTGCTTCTCGGTGTACACGGTGTAGCAGCTCACCATGCGCATCAGCAGATAGAATGTATAGTGGAAGTAGCGCTCACGCTCGCGCTCCGTCTCCTTGCGGCGCATGGTATAAGGTATGTCGGCAAGGAAGCCTGTCAACAGTTTGCGGAATTGTTCAAGATTGCCCAGTTTCAGCGCCAACACCAGTTCACGTACCACGCTACCTGTGTCATCCTTGCATTTAAGGTAGTTGTTGGCAACAAGTGTGACAAATCCCTTGCGCACCTCGTTGTTGGGAAAATCGAGCTGGAAGGTGTTCATTGAAATGTCACAATCATTTATGGTGAGGTAACCGCTCTGGTAAATCATCGGCAGCGGTTTCTCTACATCGGCCTTGTAGTCGACAAACTCGCTTGGGTCATAATATTTCCCTGTAAGCTCGTCGAGGTCTTCGTTGGTATGGTTCAACAGGCGAATGAGGTACGACGGTGTGCCGCTGCGGAACCAGTAATCGCCAATTTCGGTCATTGCAAAAGCATTGAGCAGACTGAATGGGTTATAAATATCTGTCAACCTGCGGCTGAAGTGGTAGCCATCGTATTGGCGCTTGAGGAACAGCTTCATCTCCTCAACGCTCATGCCATAGCTTTCGGCAAGTTCCTTTATCGGCTCGTCGAAACAGCTATAAAGCTCGGCCTCTGTTATTCCGCACAGTGCTTCGTAGCGGCGGTCGAGGCTTATGTCGGCGGGCTGGTTAAAGCCGCTGAACACGCTCACCTGCGAAAACTTGGTGACCCCCGTCAGCAGCACAAACTGCAAATCCTCGTCGGCAGCTTTGAACACGGAGTAAAAACCTTTGAGAATGTTACGGTTTATATCTTCTATGGGACGACGTTCGCCATCGACCATGGCCGTGAGTGTGGTATCGAGTACATCGAGTATTGGTTTGTCATATTCGTCAACGAGCACAACAGCGCGACGGCCATATTTTGCATGAGCCTGTTTCAGCACATAGGCAAAGCGTGAACCGCGGTCGCTTTGGTTGGGGTCTTTGCCATATTCGCTCTCCCAGTTGGCTATATGCCCGTCGAGCAATGTCCCAAGCGCATCCCCTCTTGTAAAATCCGTTCCGTTAAAGTCAATGTGGAATACAGGATATTGCGCCCAGTTCTTTTCCAATGAATCAATTGCAAGTCCTTTGAAAAGCTCTTTTTTACCTTGGAAATATGCCTTTAGGGTAGACACAAGAAGGCTCTTGCCGAACCTGCGCGGACGGCTGAGGAAATATATTTTGCCTTTCGTAACAAGGTCATATATCAACGCTGTCTTGTCGATATAAAGATAACCATCTTGAATAAGATGCTCAAAACTTTGTATTCCAATTGGGTATTTCATAATCGTATTATCGGCATTATAACGCAAATATAATGCTTTCTCACGGATTTTGTTTAAGAAGAGGTGGTTTTTTGACAAAGTCCGCGGTTTGTGGGCGGGCAGACGTTCTGCATCTTGTCATGTTGGGCGAAGTCGAAACATCTTTCTCTTCGCGCGCAAGGTGGACACGGCATGCCGTGTCCCTACGGTGGGTGTTAAATCAAACTCCCTCCGCTGCGCTCGTCCCTCTTCCCAAAGAGGGACAGTTTTTCCTGTCCGCGGTTTGTGGGCGGGCAGCCCCCGCCCCTACGGTTGTTGACTTGGGCGTGATTAAATTGTCCCTCTTTGGGAAGAGGGACGAGCAACAACGTTGCGGAGGGAGTTCGAGATTACTGCGTCAATACATTTTCCTATCCGCGGTTACCGGGCGGGCAGACGTTCTGCATCTTGTCATGTTGAGCGAAGTCGAAACATCTTTCTCTTCTCGCGCAAGGTGGACACGGCATGCCGTGTCCCTACGGTGGGTGTTAAATCAAACTCCCTCCGCTTCGCTCGTCCCTCTTCACTAAGAGGGACAGTTTTTCCAGTCCGCGGTTTGTGGGCGGGCGAACCCCGCCCCTACGGTTGTTGACTTGGGCGTGATTAAATTGTCCCTCTTAGTGAAGAGGGACGAGCAACGAAGTTGCGGAGGGAGTTCGTTAACAGATGCTTCGACTTCGCTCAGCATGACATCGGACACGGCATGCCGTGTCCCTACGGTTGATACAAAAAACTCGCGCGGGAAATTTCCCGCGCGAGTAATAATTATAGGTTAAAACCTCTTTTTCTGTTCCCTTCCCTTTAGGGGAGGGTTAGGGAGAGGCCCTTACTGAGCAATGAACTTCTTGCCACCCTTGATGTAGATACCCTTCTCAGTTTCGAGAACTCGACGACCGCTGAGGTCGAAGATCATCTCTTCACCGTTCTCGGCATTAACATCGTAGATAGTAGTTGTACCATCCTCGTTCTGCTCACCTGCTATACGTATTCCGATTGAGCGCATAGCCTCCTCTGAAATTCTATATGGTGAATCTCCAGTTTCGGTAATTGTCATACCAAGACGGAAGGCACAGAGGTAAGTGTCTGCAAGCATACTCTTCCATTCACCACCTGAAATCAAATATGTACCCTCGTACTCAGGACCGACTCTGTGGCTGTAAACACCCATAATCTCAAATTCCATCAATACTGAAGAACACTTGATAGAGTTCTCTTCAGCCTCGTACAAAGTAGCTTCATCAAGTACAATATTCATTTCTGAACCAGCTTGCTTAGCACAGATAATGTATGGATAGTTAGGCTTGAGAACTGCATTAGCAGGAACCTTGAACGCCTCAAGTGACATTCTGTCTATTACAGCATCTTCGTTATCATCATAAGCATGCATGTTGCTTATGTAATATACGTTGAAGTCATCCTTAATTTTGCTCATAGGAACTTCAAATGGCACATAGAATGACTGGTTCTTTGCTGTACCGAACCTACGCTTGTAAGTCAATGTACCGACAGTAATGTCATTCTCATTTGCAAACTCAAGTACCTGACCGTTATCAACGATAGTAACAACCTCGCGGCGGCCAGTCCATTCAGCATCGTAAAGAGCTGTCTCTGCGTTAGCCTTCAACTGGTAACCGTAAACAAGGTAGTCCTCAGTAAACTCAGTAACGTAAGAACCACCGGTGATGAACTGGCAAGCAGGTTCACCGTAGCAGATAACACCGTCGAATGTACCACCGATTACAGAAACGTTACCCTTAACCATTGTTGTAGAAGTAACACCGTTGAGAGCGAAGTTACCATTGAAGGTACCACCACTGATGTTAGCAGTGAAGTTCTCAGCACTGTTCTTGTTAACAACATATACAGCAAGGTTGTAGTCTGTATCGTTGGTAGTGATTGTACCACCGCTGATGTTAAGAGCTACATAAGGAGCGTTGCCGGCATTGATGTTGATACCGTAGCCATCGTTACTGATGATCTCACCACCAACAACATTCAGCTCAGCAGCGTTAGCCTCGCCGTTTGTCCAGTTAAAGATGCGAACAGCTGTCTTCTCAGCAGTGAGCTTGCCACCATTGATATTAGCTGTGCTACCGGCATAGTTATCGAGAGCATAGCATGCACCACCTGTAGAAAGGTTCTCAACAGTACCACCGTTGATAGTCAATGTACCGTAGTTGCTGATAGTGTTGCTTGCATAAGCGTTGGCAGCACTTGGAGCAGTAGCCAAGAAGCTGAGCTTACCACCATCTACCGATGACTCGATAGTCAAAGTACCGTTATTCTTAATCAAAGCAGCAACCGCAGCCTCTGCAGTCTCCATTGAAACAGTCTTGCCGTTGAGGTCGATGAAGATATTATCATCGGCAGCAACAGTTACGCCCTCGGTGAGTGCGATGTCAGAAACGATTGTCACTATCTGACCCTCTGTAGCAGCGTCGATAGCAGCCTGGAGAGACAAGTAGTACTTGCCGTCAACCTTAGCGGCTACGCTTACAGGTACACCGTCAACAGTTACCTCAATACCCATCTCGGCAATGTCTGCAATGTAGATAACATCGAGGATATTACCGCCGTTCGCAACTGTACAGTTCTCGAACGCAGCAGTTGTTCCATTCTTACCAAAGTCAATGTTCATCTTCTCATTGAATGTACATTCAGTGATTGTAGCATTCTGGTAGAGACGCAACTGGTTGTAGTTACCCTCGGCGAATGTAGTACCGCTGATAGTAACATTCTCAATTGTAGAAGCGAAGCTTGTCCAACCTGTGATTGTACAGTTCTCGATAACGATGTTACCGTTTGCACTACCATCGAAGTGGATACCGTAAGTAGCACCTGTGATTACAGAGTTCTTGAATGTTACAGTACCGCTTGTGTAGCAGCTACGGAAACCGTTGCCACCAACAACCTGACAGCCATCAACAACTACATCCTTAGCACCAACGTAAGCAGCAGAGTTGCCACCATTGTTCACATTGATGTTCTTCACTGTAGCACCGTCAGCAGTGATGTTGAGCTTGCCGTTGAATGTAACAAGGTTGTTGCCATTCTCGTCAACCTCACCCTTAACAGTGACACCCTTGTTAATGTTCAAGTTACCAGTGTAGTCACCTGCAAGGATAGTAACAGTCTTACCAAGTTCGTTGGTTGCAGCAATAGCCTCAGCTACAGTAGCATAACCAACATTGTGCTCACGGCTACCAGCCTCGTTAACCCATTCACCAAGCAACTCAGTTACGTAAGCCTGAGCAGGAACGATTGTCCAAGTACCGTTACCGTTAGCCTTAACAGCCAAGTTCTCAGGTACGAATACCTCAAATGGACGATACTGGTGGTTGATGTCAATGTTGAATGTACCACCATTTACAGTTACCTGCATTTCATTATTGCCAAGAGTATTTACAAACCAAGGATAGTTTTCAGAAGCTGAAACGCCATCGCAGATGAATGTACCACCATTGATTGTAACAACCTTGTCTGTATCGGCATAGATCATTGCATTAGCAACCTTACCTACAGTAGTGAAGTTACCGGCGTTAACAGTCATCTTACCACTCTTGGTCTTGTCACCTGCATTCTCGCTAATGAATACGCTGTAAACTTTAGCGTCGTTAACAGTAACATTAACAGCACCTGTACCCTCTGCTGAGCTGTCGGTGATTGTGAAGTCACCCTCAACATCTGCCGAGAATACACCGGCAAGCATCTTACCACCAAGGTTAGCAGCAGAAGCGTTAACATCAATCTTCTTGCCGTTCAAGTCGAATGTCACAGCCTTGCCCTTAACGTTGAAGAGAACAACAAGGTTATCAACCTGAGTTGTATATTTCTTGGTATCAAGAGCTACATCAGCAATCAACTTAACAGTTTCGCCATTCTGAGCAGCGTCGATAGCCTCCTGGATAGAACCGAAGAGTTCCTCACCAACAGTAGCAACGCCAGGAACAACAGTCCATGTACCGTCACCGTTGTTTGTGGTAGTCAGGCCCTCGCCAAGCTTAACCTCGTTAGTCCAGTGCTGTTTTGCAACATTAGCGTTGTATGTACCACCGTTAACATTGATATGCATCTGGTTATTACCTGAAGCATTGAAAATCCATGGTGAACCATTACCTTTAGGACCTTCACCAACGTTATCAAGGTGGAAGTTACCTCCATTAACAGTAATCACCTCGTTGATATCAGCAAAGATCATACTGTCGGTGAGTCTGTCGGCAATGTAGTTACCACCGTTAACGATAATCTTACCTGGGTTAGACTTATCGTTGGCGTTCTCACTTACGATGAGAGCGTAAACCGTAGCATCGTTAGCAAAGAGTTCTACAGTACCTGTACCCTCGGCAGAGCTATCGGTAAGTGTCAACGTACCGTTAGGATCTGCGTGGAACACAGACATCAACATATTACTCTTAGCCTTACCGTTAAGGTCGGCATTAGCAGCGTTCACTGTAACCTTCTTACCGTTGAGGTCGATAGTTACAGCCTTGCCTGCAACGTTCACAAGAGTAGCATAACCGTCAACCTGAGTTACGAAGTTAGCAGTTGTCATGTTCACGTCGGCAAGCACCTTCACAGTTTCACCGTCGTTGGCAGCAACTACAGCATCCTGCAAGCTACCGCAAACCTTAGTACCTACCTGAGCAGCAGCTACAACATTTACGTACTGGCTTGTGTAGTATTCAGCCTTGCCCATGTCGTTGATACCGCTGAAGTTAACTGTTACTTTAGCTGTACCGTTCTCGTTGATATTGAGAGGAAGCTCTGCACCCTCGAATGTTACATTCTTGAGGTTAACAGTTCTTGCGCCAGCATTAGCCACAGCAATACCATACTTGGTGTTACCCTTAACAGTAAAGTTCTCGAATGTAGCATTGTTGAACGATACCAAGTATGCACCATACTCGGCACAGTTCTCAACAGTTACGTTCTTCACTACAATATTGTCATTTGACTTGTTAGCATAGAGCAAACCATAGAGATAGTTGCTTGCCGAACAATTCTCAACAACAAGGTTAAGGTTATCATCAGCACGCATTGCATAGCCGATAGTTCCGTTATCACCATCGAAGTTAACGTTCTTTATAGTAACCTTCAAACTCTTACCGTCTGTAGTAATCATACCGGTAATTGTCTTGCCGGCACCATCAAGAGTCAAGTTCTTAGAGATTGTTACGTTCTCCTTAACATCCTGCAACAATGTGATGGTCTCGCCAGCCTTGGCAGCTGTAATAGCAGCCTTGAGTGAGCCATAAGTTACACCGTCAATGCTTGCGTAAGCATTGGCAACAAGCACAACGCCGTATGTACCGTCGACGTTCTTGTTAGGCATGTAACCCTCGGCGCAGTATCCTGCATAAACCTCGGCATCATAGATACCGCCGCTGATGAAGTTCTCACGAGCTGAGTACACAGCACCAATGAACTCACCGCCGGTTACCTCCAGGTTGCCAGTCGCAGCAAAGTTGCAAAGAGCATAACCCTCGGCACCTGCCTCAACCTTACCACCCTTGATAGCGGTAACAGCAGCATTGTTATCCATGTGAACCTGAACAGCACGCTTAGCACCATAGATGTAACCACCGTTGATTGTCAAGCTGTTCTTGCAAGCTGTACCATTGTTGAACTGACGGATAGCCATGTAGTCAGAGTAAACAGTACCACCGTTGATGGTTACGTTTACATCGCCAAGGTTACCGTTTGTCAAGATGTCGATAGCATAAGAGTATATGCTGCTGCCATCGGCCTTGACAGTCTTGTTCTCAATTGTACCACCGTCAACAACCAAAGTAGAACCTGCCTCGGTTGAGATAGTGCTTACAGTTACATTAGAAGCTGTAGCGTCGGTATTCACGTAAGCGAGCTTACCTGTCTTGGCATCGCTGCTGTCGGTGATTGTGAGGTTACCGCGGTTGGTAATCATGTCCTCACCTGCAACAGCCGATGTGTAAGATACAGTCTTGCCATTGAGGTCGAGCTTGATGTTCTGACCTGCAGCTACAGTCCAAGCCTCGGCAAGTACAAAGTCGTTAACGATCTTGATTGTACCCTCGTTGCCTGCATAACGGATAGCCTCCTCGATTGTCATGAACTGGAAGCCGCCAACCTCAGCAACAGGGAACATTGTATTACCCTTGTTGATGATAGTTGTTGTACCGGCATTCTCGGCACTGATCATACCATAGTAAGCATTCTCACCCACGATATCAATTGTTGCAGACTCTGACTCAAGTGATACCTTATTGTTAGCACCAATAACCAAAACTACAGCCTGAGAAGCGTTGCCCTCGGTGATAGCCTTGAGAGTTGGGTTAGTTCCAATAATCTGCAAAACATTGTTGTCACCCTCGAGAACAACAGTACCGAATGCGTTAGATGCGCCAGAGTGGATGTTCTTACCGATGTAAGTACCCTTACCGAGGCTCAGCTTGATATTCGCGTTACCGTGATCCTTCAAGTAGAATGCAGCATAACCGGTTACCTTTGTATCGTCGTAAGCATAGATGTTCTGCTTAACAGGAACGAAGGCGATTACACCGTAACCGGAGTTTCCGGCATCAATTATTGCATCATCAAGTTTCACACGCTGGATAGCCTTGTCACCACCGATTGTCAATGGCTGTGAGTTACCGTTCTGAGCAATCAACTTAGAATCTGTGATTGTCAAGTTGATGTCGTGCGAGCGTGTATCGATACAACGGCCGTTAGCAACGTTATTCACAACCTCCACATTGTTGAAGTTAACCTGGAAGTCACCGTCAGTACCAAGATTGTAGATACGGATACCCTTCTGGAATGTACCGCAATCGATAGTGTGACCATTACCGTTCAAGGTAATCTCACGCTCAATACGCAATCCCTCGGTAGCATCCTCGTAGCCACCAGCCAAAGTAACATTAGCAAGAAGCTCTACTGTCTCGCCATTCTGTGCAGCCTCAACAGCAGCACGGAGTGTTGCATAGCCCTTACCGTTGAGTGAAGCAGCAGCAGCAACCTTAGTCCATGTACCATTTACGTTTGCAACAGCAAAGTCAGCAGGAACATTTGAAGTAAGCACCTGAGCACCATCCTTCAAAGCATCAGCTGCAACAGCAACAACAACAGGATACTCTGCAGTACCTGCAGCAGTTGTGAGGTAAACATCACCCTTGATAGCAGCGGCAGCAGCAACTGTCAAAGCACCAGGGTTAGCCTTTGCGTTGGCACCCTGCATCCAGATAGACTTGTTGGCACCCTCAATTGTACCACCGTTAACGGCAAGTACGTTCTGAGCACTTGTGCTGTTCAAGAACTGGCGGATAGCACGGTATGTTGACTTCACTGTACCACCATTGATAACTGTCTCGGCATTCTGAGCACCGGTATTGGTGAGGTTATCGATAGCATAAGCCATGTCAGTACCACCAAGGTGTTCAATTGTACCACCATTAACAGTGAGCTTACCACGCTGGTTAGAGATTACTGAAGAGTAAGCGTTCCAACCACGGTTGTTAGTTGCTGTCAACTTGATAGCACCCTCGCCGTTGATTGTCAACTCAGCCTCGGGGTTGATGTTGATCAATGCGAAGCTACCAGTAGCATTGTCAGTACCGATGACAGTCTTGCCATTGAGCTCGATTACACGTGACTCGCCGGTAGCAACAGTTACAGGAACAAACAGTTCAACAGTAGCCTCACCCTCGGCATCAAGAGCAGCGTCGAGTGTAGCGTAGTATGTATTGTCAATCTTAGCCTCGATAGCTGTACCATTGTATGTATTACCGATGAGAGCAGTTGCACCATCAACGTTCTCATATGTTACGTTAGAGATGGTTGATGTACCACCCAGGCAACCTGCTACAATACCCACACCAGCATTGTCGCTGTTCAATGTAACGTTCTTCACAGTAGCACCGTTGAGAGTCTGTGTAGCGATGATACCGCTGATACCACCGACATTCTTAGTACCGCTTACTGTTACGCCCTCAGCACTGAAGTTTGAGTAGTTTGCAACCAAGCCCTTGTTCATCTGGATATCGGCGATTACACCACCGACAACCTGAGCACCCTTGATATAAGAGCCCTCGTTACCAACAACTGCAAGGTTGCTTGCGTTCTGGCAGAGTCTTGTGTAAGCAAGTACACCGGCTGTGTAGTTACCACCCTTGATTGCGATATCGCCACGTACAGTAATGTCTGAAACAGTTGTGTAGTATGGATATGCAATAGCGGCAGCAACAATCTGGCCTTCGCTTGCAATTGTCACATTCTCAATTACAAAGTTCTTGATAACATTGTTAGCTGTAACACCGAAGAAACCGAGGTAAGCCTCGCCGTTTGCAGCAGTGTTGTCAGTAATCTTAAGGTTCTTTATTACATGACCCTGACCATCGAAGTTACCGTCGAATGAGTAGTCGAATGTACCGATTGGTGACCAGTTCTCAACAGATGCGAGCTCAATGTCTGCAGCAAGAGCTACATAAACGCCCTCGGCGTTGTACTTTGTCTCACCGGCATTTACGCTGTTGCGGAAGAGAACAAGCTCACCAATATTATTAATAAGGTATGGAGCCTCGGCTGTACCCTGGCCTGCAAGTGCATTACCATAGATACCCTTAGAGTCAAGATCTGCATCGTTGAGAGCAACAACAACATTACCTGTAGCAGCTGTTGGCATTGCGCCGTTAGCCTCGTACTCAGAAGTACCAACAGCACACCAGATACCGTCTTCGTTGGTAGCAGTGTATGCGTTCTCGTCGCCGTTAAATGTTACATTGCTGTTAACAGTAGCCTTGCGAACTACAACAGGGATAAACGCCTTAACGGTGTTGTTCTCAAGAACAGCGTTGTTGTTGTACTGAGCATCCATGCGGATACCGTAGCCCTGAACATCAACATTAACACCCTTGATTGTCACGCCCTGAACAGTACCAAGTGCAAATGCGCTCTTAGAGTCTGTTACAGTAACGCCCTCAATTGTGAGGTTCCAGCCACTTGTGTTCTGCAAGAATGAGTGCAAGCCCTTACCTGTACAGTTCTTGATTTCAACGTTCTTAGAAGACTTCAAGCGGAGAGCAACATCTGTAGCATCACCAGAGTCTGTGAAGGTACAACCCTCAACAGTGAGGCGTGGATAGTGGTTTGTCTCAACACTTGTGATGAAGTCAACCGATGCCGATGTAGTATCCTCGAACTTAAAGTTCTTGATAGTGATGCGACGGTCGTTGTCAGAAGACAATGCTACAACCTTGATTGTACCTGTCATCTTCATGCCATTACCATCGATAGTTACCTTAACATTATCCTTCTCCTTGATCTCTACATTTGTAGCAATATCACGGAGTACAGTGATTGTCTCACCGTTCTGGACAGCATTGATAGCATCCTGGAAGAATCTGTACTGAGCATCATCAATCTGAGCCTCGAAGATAGGAGCAAGAACAACTGTGTCGCCAACCTTTACAGTAATGTCGTTGTTAGCAACATCGTTGTTACCCTTCTTGTTGTTCCAGAGAGAGTTGCCAGAAACATTACCAGTACCGAAGCCAGCAGCAGTTGTCTCGCCGTCGATTGTCAGGCTGATAGCACCGCTGAGACTTGAATCCATCTCAATAGCAGCCTTGCCCTCAACCGCCTGTGTAGCGATGAACTGAGACTTTGTAACAGTTACATTGTTTGCATTAGAAGCCTGCTCAGAATAGATGAGGACAGACTTACCAGCACTGTTGAATGTACACTCGTTGAATGCAACATTCTTTGCACCATATGTCCATACGTTGTAGTTGTTGCTGTCGCTTGTGTTGAATGTACAATTGTTGAATGTCTCGCTCTGGCCATAGAGGAATACCTGACCGTTGAAGGTACAGTTGTTGTAAACCAAGTTGCCAGAGTGCTGCAAGCCCTTATATGTGCTGTTCTCGGCGTATGTGAATGTTACGTTATTGAATGTAACATTTGCACCGTTGCAACCGAATGCACCGATGTTTGCAAACTCAACACCCTCAACAGCACCTGTGATGGTGATATTGTTCTTAACCTTGAGTGCATAAGAGCCCTTCTTGAGAATTACGATCTCATCACCTTCCTGAAGCGCTGCATAAGCCTTTTCAATTGTTGTGTACTCAACATCACCAATCTTAGCCACTGCATACACTTTAAAGCCTTCCTGGTCAATGTTACCGGTAGCCTTGATGTAGTTGTAAGCAGTATCGGTATTCTCCTCGAGTGTGTTACCGGTTGCAGTAACATTGAGTGAGCTGTTTGCGGTGTTAGAACGGATATCAACATAAGCACCTGCAACAGTGTTGCCTGTGAATGTAACATTCTCGTAAGCGCTTACATAAACTGCAGCATTCTCAAGTGTATTACCTGTGATTGTTGCGGTCTTGACATCCTGACCGTTCTCGTTGTCGGTGATACCGCGCTTCCAGTTGATGAACTTGCTGTTTGTGATAGCGACAGCAAGGTTGCCAACATTTGCACCTGCACCCTCACCGAAGATGATTGCTCTACAGTTGAGAGACTCATCCTTACCGATGAACTTACAGCCGTCAACAGTCAAGTTACCCTTTGAAGATATTGCGCGGAAACGATTGTCTGTTACCTCGCTCATATCAATGGTAAGGTTCTTGACAGTAGCATCAGCCTCGAAACGGAAAGGAGCCTGATAGTTGTTGTCATTTACAGAAGCAGTGAACTTGATAGTCTTGCCGTTACCGTTGATAGTTACAGGAACTGTGAACTTGGCACCTGTCTTACGGGCATCCCAAGCATAGTCAACAGTTACGTCAGAGAGGATTTCGATTGTGCAATCGCTTGTTGCAGCCTTGAATGCCTCCTCAAGAGTAGCATAACCCTGCTCACCAATCTTGGCAACAGGCTTAGCAGCAAGTACAATCTTGCCGTCAACAATCTGTGCATCGAGCTTGTCGTTGTTCAATACAGTGAATGTACCTGTAAACTTTGAGAGATCTGCGGTGAGGTTAACCACGTCACCTGCAACCATGCCTGTAGCATCAATTTTGATGTTACCAGCACCGGTCACTGCTTTTGCAGTTACAATACTCTTAGCGTCAAGAACAAGAGTAGCAGCATCCTTAAGTGTTATTGTATTGAATACCTCCAACTTTGATGCAAGAATCTGGCTAACACCTCTCTCAAGAGTCCATGTACCAATTTCATTAGCTGCATTCATTACAACATAAGCACCGTTCTTAACAATCAACGGGTAGTATGATTCAAAGAATATTGACTTGAAATCAAATTCAGCATTGTAAGTACCATCGGTCTTGCCACCATCAACAGTGATGCTACCGTCATAGATTGCATCAATCTGACCGTCATACTTAGAACCCGGCTCAATAACCATATCACCCATGATGAAGTTCTTTGTATCGTTAGAACGCTTCAGCATAGAGTTATTCTTCAACACAGTCTTGCACTGATTGATATATTGACCGGTAACAACAATGTTAACACCGTCAAATACAAACTCACCGTTGTCGGTGCGTGAACCTGTGTGAAGTTCATTTATGTAGTAAGCCTTACCACCATTCTCTTGCTTTAATGTTACATTATTAAATAATGTTTCATCATAAAGACCAAAGTTGTCGGCTGTTGCAGCAGTGTTCTCACCAATGATGGTAATAACAACATCGGTAAGGTTTGCAGCCTTTGCAGCAGCAAGAGCATCGGCAAGAGAAGTATATATTGTCTCGCCAATCTTGGCAACAGCAACCTTAGACTCGTATGTACCGTTGTTGTTTACAATGATATTACCGTTGGTTGTTGCAACCTTCAAGTCGGCAGGAGCATTGTTGATCTTAACCGACTCACCAGCAGGGATGGTGATGGTACCCTTGTAGGTGATACCTGTCATGTCAATCTCGTCGGCATAAACGGTAACATTACCTAAAGTTGTGTTATTGTCGGCCAAAGCCTCTTTAACTGAGGTATAGTACAAACCGTTGTTCTTAGCAGAACTGAAATCGAGATAACTTCCGGCACCTTTAACATTAGTAGATGAAGCCTCAAAATTATTGCCAGCCTCTGTTACAACAGCGCCACCAATAACTACACAACCATTATCATCTACATAAACACCACGGTCAAATACACCCTTGGCAGAACCGATGGTGAACTTATCGCTGTTCAATGCAGAACCATAAAGGTTATCCATATACTTGAATGTACCACCACCAATTCTCGCGTATGATGAAGAGTCTACAGACATGTAGAATTTACCATTGAATGTACCACCCTCAAATATACAGATAGCACGGTTGGTAGAGATGTTACCATTATAGACTCCATTATAGAATACGAACTGCGGTGAATTTGTACCATTGCTACCACTATGCTGTATAATGTTGTTTGCATTGAATACACCATTGTAGAAACGGATGATAGGACGGTCCTTAACACCTGATTTACCGGTTGTCTTCACAACTGTAGCACTTGTAGCAGTGATACCACCAGGATTTTCAGCGTCGGCCTTGATATCCAATGCATAGCTTGCGCTTGAACGGCCATTGTTTACAATTTCAATAGCGTTCTTGCGGTTTGCTGCAGTCATGGTGTATGTACCAAGGTCCAAAGTATGCATCTCGGTAGAGCTGAGTTTGATAACATCACTCAAAGTAACATTGTCGAGCAAGGTCAATACAGTTCCGTTTGTCCAAGCTGCAATAGCCTTGTCAATGCTTGAATACTCGGTATTGCCTACCTTGGCAACCATCTTAACTGTTACACCGGCTGCAGTGAAGCCGTTCTTGTTGAGCTCAACACCTGCAGGGAGAGTAATCTCCTCGTTTGTCTCGCGCAACAGAGCGATGTTCTTGGCACCGGTTGCAACAGCATTGGTAACAGATGTTTGGCAAGAGAGAATCTTACCATTGGCGTCGGTTACAGCAGCAACAATCTTGTTCAAGTCATCGGGACCGTTGAGAACAACAGGACCACCGCTAACCTCAACACCATCAACCCAAAGAGCAACCTTGGCAGGCATGTTGTCGATTGAAGGAGCTGTTGTCCACTCCATTGTCCAGTACTCATCAGTGTTTGCAGCAGCATCGAATTTGAGGCTCCATGAAACATTTACATTACCGTTGATGATACCGCCAATGTTGTTCAGACTTGTTGTACCCATTACGTTGCCATTGGCATCGAGCACCTTGATAACGAAGCTCTTCTTAGCGTTACCCCAAGTCTCGCCCCAGATACCGTCGGTACCTGTGTAACCGTTGAAGTTGTTACCCTTGGCAGGCTCGTTAAGAGTAGCATTGACAGTTGCGGTAGCAGCCTTGGTGTAAACAGCAGTCTTGTCGGTCAAGTGGATACCACCATCGCGTAGTGCGCCTTCTACTGTAACAGTTGAATTGCCATTGATAGCGAGTGTCTGACCTGCGTTGATGCGGAAACCGGCCTTGCTGATACCCGCGAGGTTAACCTGCGAATCACTGATAGTTACATTACCGTTCAAGAATCCACGACCGACATTCTTTACATCGATTGTTGAGTTTTCTACCTTAATGTTACCATTGCCATTGTGTGCAATAACAATAAAGTCTTTATTCTCGGCATTGTCGATGATTATTGAAGAACCGTTCAAAAGATTCAAGTGTGAGTTCTCACCTTCGAGACCAATGAGGTATGTACCTGTCACACCTGTAGCAACTACCTTAACAGCGTCGAATGTGAGTGTCTGGTTTGCAAACATCCAGAACACGGCTGTGCTTGCCTTAACTGAAGGATCAACTACGATAGTACCGTTCTTGAATGTTGTGGTACCGAAGTAAAGGTCGTCCTCGGTAAGTGTCAATGTCTTACCACCGAGGTCGATAACAGCAGCCTTGGTGATTGCACGCTGGCTTGTGAGAGCAGGAGTTGCATCGTCGAGCAATGTGATGGTCTGACCCTCTGCTGCAGCAGCGAATGCCTCGTCAAGTGTTGCATAACCCTGCTCACCAATCTTGGCAACGGGCTTAGCAACAAGCACAACCTTGCCGTCAACAATCTGTGCATCGAGTTTGTCGTTGTTCACTACAGTGAGTGTACCACCAAACTGAGAGAGGTTTGCTGTGAAGTTAATCTCTTCGCCTGCAGTCATACCCTCAGCATCAACCGTAACGTTTGCACCAGCTTTGATAGAACCTACAGAAACGGTTGCACCCTTCTTAATAATGAGGGTTCCTTTACCTTCAGCAGCACCACTGAACTCACCTGTTACCGCATAAGTTGCGTTTTCAACGATGATAGTACCGGGGTTCTTAGCATTTTCACTTGTAGCTACAGCACCATTAACAACAGAACCGTTCTTGATGGTCATTGTGCTGCGGTTCTCAAGCTGACGTGATGTACCCTGGTTAACAAGAGAGTTGTCGATAATAACCTCACCCTTAGAAACACCGAACACAAGGTGGCTTGTTGTAGTGAGCACAGAGTTCTTCAACTCAAAGTTCACAACAGGATCCATGCCTGAAGTTGGAACTGAGAATACAAGAGTATTGCTCTGCTCCCAGATACTGTTCTCGATGTTGAAATCGAATGTACCATTAGCATTGCTATTCTTTGAACTGCAATACTTTTCAGCCACAATATAAGCGTTCTTTACATTGAATGTAACACCGTTTCCTGTGATTGAAGCACCGGCAGCAATCTTCAGTGAAGGAACAAGAGTAGCCTTGTCGGCAGTCTTGGCATCGGCAATAGTACCGGTGATGTTGAATGTAGCACCGTGACCGATAACCAATCTATCACCACCTGTCAGCTGCAAAGAAGCACCGGCAGGAATGTTTACGACGGTGTTAGTAACCTTCGCATCGAAATCAGCAGCCGTTGTTACACCTGCGAAAGTGATATCACCTTTTGCAAGAATACCACCGCTAATAGCGAAGCCATTACCGTTCAAAGTAACATTTGCCGGAACAGTGATGCCGCCCTCGATATTAGCAAGCAACTTAATCTCGCTACCGGCCTGTGCAGCTGCAGCAGCCTCGGCAAAGGTGTAGAATGTCTGCTCACCAACCTGAGCTACAGGAACAACAAACTTGTTTGTTGCGTCAATAACCATATCCTCGGGGTTGCCGAAAAGCTCAAGACCCTGAGTGAAATAGAATGACTGGTTGCCAGTAGCTGTCATTGCTGTAAAGCCGTCGATATTGTTACAACCCATGATGGCAGCGCACTGCTCTGTTGCAGCAAGCTCGCCACGGTTGATGTTGTTGGCAATGGTTACATTATAGTAGTGGTAATCATTTGACTGACTATAGTCACCGATGATACCACCCAGGTGGTTTTTACCAGAAACCTTAGCCTTGTTCTCGTTGCCAGAAACGGTACCGGCAGCCATGAGCTGACCGATGATACCACCAGTCTGAGTGCCACCTACGATTGCGCCTTCATTGACACAATTGGCAACATTAGCACGGGCAAGACCTGCGATACCACCAACGTACATAGGAGCTGTAATAGTTCCATTATTGGTACAGCCCTCAATAGTCGCGAAGATTGAAGTATTGGAAGCATCATCATAGTATGCCTTACCTACGATACCACCAATACCGCCATAGTTAGAAGTAACGCTGGCATTGTTGGTACAGTTTGCAATAGTACCGTTGATAATCAAACGACCTACGATACCACCAACACCGTCATGACCAACAACAGCACCGCTTACAGTGATACCCTCGGCAGTTGCGCCATTGAGCATCATACCTATAGCCGCACCGGCCAAGTCGCTGCTTGCCACGTTTACATTTACATCTGTCAAGTTCACGTTCTTAACGGTACCACCGTCAACAACACCGAAGAGACCAATAGCCGCTTTTGCGCCTGTAGTTGAAGAGATAGTCAAGCCACTGATAGTCTTGCCATCACCATCGAACACGCCCTTGAAGGCATTTCCAGTGTAGCCAGTACCATTGCGTGAACCATTACCAATAGTAGTCCACTCGCCATTGAGCGCAATGTCGCTTGTGAGCTTGAAGTATTTACCCTCAAAAGTCTCGCCGCCATTCACTGCATCTCTCAATGCAGCGAGCATCTCTACATTATTAATTATATAAGGAGAAGCAGCTGTACCCTCGCCGTCAAAGCTTGGAGCCTCGATGCGTTGAGCATTGTCAATTGTAGCCTCCAAGCCCTGCTTAGCCATAGCCAAGTTCTTTTTAGAACTGATAGCAGCCTGTGCTGTAGTAATGGCTGTGGCAACAGCGTCCTTACTCTCCTCGGTCAGTTCACCAACCTTGCCGCTCCAGTCTTTTACCAAGTCGTTTGCCTGGTTTACAAGTGTTGTCAATTCAGTTACTTCGCTATTAATATTACGCGATGTAACCCACATTGTAGAACCTGCATCAGGATTTTGCCAGAAACCGAGTGTTCCATACTCCGCATTGGCATTCAAATACTTAACCTCACCATTAGGGAACTTGAGGCAGAAATGCAGCGCGTCTGGTTTGTGAGAACTTGCAGTAACAATCCACTGCACACCGGCTTCATTCAAAACAGGAGCATTTCCGTCCGCAGCTATAGCAGTACTTGTAGCATAGTTCACCACCTTGAATCCATCGTATGGATTACCAATAAATGCCCATGTGCAAGCGTCCTGTTTTTCTGCTGCAACAGAATTATCGGCCCATTTAACCTCTGTGGCGGAAGCTGATTGGATGTATTTGTTATAAGTATTGCTTGCATCGAACGAATGCATCTGAATATAATACCAATTCTCGATAGATGCATTGTCGGCGGCAGCAACGAAAGGAAGACCACTGATTGTAACAGTAATTTCCCTTATAACCTTACCATCTTTGTCAACATCGCTCAAAGCGACATTACCAGTGGGAACATTGGTCAATTCCACACCAAAAGGCTTGTTTTCTGCTTTAACTGCGGGGAATGCCGTACCCAATGCAACAGTACCTTCCTGTGTAGCCTTAACTGTTTCGTCGTAGACAAAGTTATATACATAGGTAAGCTGCTTAACTGTTACGTTATCTGCATTGAAAGCACCATTATTAAGAGTTACACCAATAGGCAACTCAATTGGATTACCCTCGTAGTTGGCAAGCAAGGTGATTGCCTGCACCTCGCCGCTCGTTGCAACAGCCGCCTTTGCAGCATCAACAGCCTCGGAAAGAGTGTAATAAACCTTTTCGCCAAACTCTGCTACGGGAGAGATAGTCTTTACCTTGCTGAAATGACAATCAGTTCCGCCATGCGGAGTACGGTGGACACCAAGATAAACATCACTATCACCACTAGAGTTGATTGAAAGATAAAGCTTATCCATTCCATCAAAACGGAAATCATTATCAGCAAAAACGAACTTTGACGCAGTCTCCTTGAGGGAAACAGTACCTTGCTTATCCATAGTGCTGCTATTATTTTCGGCAGCAGAATAAACATATTTACCATTACCTACATTCTTGATGGTATAAGTAAACTTACCATTCTCAAACTTTGGATAAATAGCCCACAACCATGCATTCGAGCCATCATAGCCGTTAGTCTGCACCTTAATGTCATCACCAATAGCATGCCAATACTTATTGCTATAGAAACTAGCAATAGTTGTCATGTTGATAACTCCACCCTCTTTTGATACAGGGAATGAGAATGAAATATTTGCAGTGTACTTGTTACCGCTTAGCTGACCACCAGTTATAGTAACACCTGGAAATGAGAATGAAGGCATGTCATCATTCTTCTGCTCACAAACACCGGTATAAACATTTCCGTCAGCATCGGTAAATTCGCAATTAAGTTCATTGATAGAGACCTCTGTAAACAAAAGAGCCGAACCATCGTCGCCTGTTCCGGAATTTTGCCAACCGATTACAGCCTGGGGTGAACTCCAATAAGCCAATCGATTGTTACGCTTATTCCAGTAGTTGCAATCAGAACCATGCGCCTTCAAGCACCACCAAGTATCACCACTTTTCTTTGATTGTGTAAAATCAAATGAAGTTGTTCCTGTTGGATTCTCCGCAAGTAGGGCATAAGCATTTTCTTCTGCACCGTACATAGCCAAAGGTTTATTAGGACCCTTAGCTCTGTTGTAGAATGTGTAACCACTCTGCGCGTCACCAACAAAGCACCAAAGAGCAACATCGTCAAGAGTAGATGTACTATTGGTCAAAGCCAAATAGCCATCGTTTGTAACAATGTCGCTCCTAAGATAATTGCCGCCACCGGTCTTTATCTGATACCAAGTGGTACCATCAGCCCATTTGCCATTGGCAGGAGCCGGTGAGGCTTCGGGTTGCGCCCATGCCATTCCTAACGAAAGGAATAACATAGAAATTAATAATGTTAATTTTCTCATAAATGTAAATTAAATGAATAATTTGATTTTTTCTGTTTTGTAAAGAACCTTTTAAATGTCCGCCCTTGCACATGTGCCAAAGGGGACGGCTCATCTTTTCCCTTTGTTTTTAAATGTTCACTGTCTGTTTCGTAATTTAAATCTGTTTTTTAATGTTAATACTATTGTTAATATTTTGTTTTATTTTGTTTTGTTTTTTCTCAAATTCCGGGCGGGCGATGTTTTCAATCTCCGGGCGGGCTAACCCCGCCATGCATCTTGTCATGTTGAGCGAAGTCGAAACATCTTTGCTCTTCGCGCGCAAGGCGGACACGGCATGCCGTGTCCCTACGGTGACGGGGGTTAACTCGAACTCCCTCCGCTGCGCTCGCCCCTCTTTCGCAAAGAGGGGCAGTCATTTCTGCGCACACACCAATTGGCCGGGTTTGCCGGCCTTTTCGTCCACTCTACAAACATGTCTACATGCCCCAAAACAGTCCTACAGGGCATTCTGGTGCACATTTCATGTTTGCATTTTTTATTTAAAATTCATTAACACTGCGTTAAACGCAGCATAATAGAATGCAAAGGTACTTATTTTTTTTATTATAATAATGTATGTTGTTCTTTTTAACACTGTTGTTGCACTTTTTCCACACTCACAGCCACAGAAGAAAACGGCGAACAGGGACAATATACGGGCTTTTTCAGCGAACAAAAGCAAAAATTACCCCCCCCGATTTTAACTTTATTTAACTTTTATTCAGTTTATTTAATGCCGGTTTTATGACATACCGCAGGGAGAAGCCCCACCCCAACCCTCCCCCGTTGGGAGGGAGTTGACATGGGCGAACACATCGGTTCGCCCCTACGGTGGCGCGGACATGTTCAAACTCCCTCCGCTGCGCTCGTCCCTCTTAATCAAGAGGGACAGTTATTCCTACGCGGGGAAGACTGTCCCTCTTAATGAAGAGGGACGAGCAACAACGTTGCGGAGGGAGTTCGAGAACACAACACATACCCCGCGGTTTGTGGCCGGGCGGGCACTCCGTTCTGCATCTTGTCATGTTGAGCGAAGTCGAAACATCTTTGCTCTTCGCGCGCAAGGCGGACACGGCATGCCGTGTCCCTACGGGTGGCGCGTGGGGAAGACTGTCCCTCTTAGTGAAGAGGGACGAGCGAAGCGGAGGGAGTTTGAAAATGCCGTGCAAAAGGTAATTCCCCGCCAAGGGCGGGAGGGCAGCGTTGGGAGGCACAGCGAGCGGCCGAGCAATGATTGGAAACAGGTGGCATGATGTTTGAGCGAAGCGAGTTCTTGCCACCCCAAGCATTGCGACAAGCTGCGACCGACGAGGTGCGCACCGACCGAAGAATATTGCAGCAGCGAATGCTGATGCAATTTGTGAGCAAAGGAAGCACCGAATGCCGGACACAGCTGCCCATGTTTTTGGTACTTTTTTCAAAAAAGTACAGAAAGCAAGACTACAGAATGAATATAAGATAACAGAACAAGGTTAAAAATTGCGAGTAAGCGGTGCGGGTAAATTTGTTTACACACAAAGCGAGAGGAAGCAATTACAGCGAAATTAAAATGTGAGTTAATTCAATAATAAAGTAAGCCGGATTATCCACATCTTTTTGCTACTGAGCCATAATAACTAACAAGCCCCAATGGCATGACCTTGGGGCTTGTTACGTTTATATATCTGCTGTATGAATTTATTTCCCTTGCTTGACTTTTATACTTTGGAAGGAAAGATCAGGTTGTGATACCTGAATCGTCAATTCACGCGACCTACCGGTTGTATTTGGCTCTGCAATAATCCTCAACTCATTGGCGTCAACACTGGCATAACGCATAGGTTTCTTGTATTCAACCTTCAACCAATCAAAAACATAATACTCCACACTGTCGACCTCGTCATATCCTCCATATTCTCTTGTTTTCGGATCTTTGCTACTTAGTATTATCGCTTGGTGAAAATCATCACCACCAAACACTCTCTCGCCACCCTCATTGGAAAATGTCACACTCTCGGGATAACCAAAATTCACTTCTTGTTCCATTGAGCCAATTGGGATAAGGTCACAAGAGACAAACAACAGTACAAAGCTACATAAGAGGGTTTTAATCAATGTTTTCTTCATATCTAAGATTTTTTATTATCAACCTTCTTGTCTTACATCTATTGTTTGAAACTCAAAATCACCATCGACAGTCAATTTCATTTGACGTGGTTTGCCGGTTGTGTTTGGCTCTACATAAAGTTTAAAACTATCTCCAAGTACGCCTCCGTACTCTACCCTCAGCCAACGATCCGCTTCATAATGTACACCGGTTTCTTCACAATATCCATATGAGAAGTCATTGTCATTATCCGTCGGTTCGGGATTGTATACTCTTATACTTGAAAAAGAGTCATTACCATTGTAAACTCTCTCACCACCTTCTTTGGCAAAAGTTATAGTCTCGGGGAAACCAAAATTCACCTGCCTTACCCATGCGCCAATGCAAGAGACAAGCAACAGCAAAGACAAAGCGCATAATACAGTTTTAATCAAAGACTTCCTCATAGATATTTTTGTTTTGGTTTATGCAAAAGTAGAAAAAATATTATGTACATGCAAAGAAAATCATGTCCAAGCATGTCTAACTTTAATAAAAATTTACCCCATTTTTATTTCATTTATTTACAACACATTATAAACAGCTGGAGAAGTCGAACCTCTTCCTGCAGGGCATCATCGGCACACTCATAATGACCGACGAGTGGTTCAATGAGTACATGTTCCGCCTTGTAGTCGACAAGAAATATGTTCCCGAGAACATACTCAAAATTCTTGAAGAGAAATCCACCATGCTCCCCGCTTGGGAGCCCATGTTCACACCCGAGGAGTAATTGTATAAAGAATAATAACTAACAAGAGGATGACCTAAAAGCAAAAAGGTCATCCTCTTGTGTTGAGAGGTTGTATAAAAAGAGCTATTTTAAGGCTTGCGAAGCCCGAAAAAGCGCAGTTTACTAAGCGTAAATGAGCATTTTGAGGGCGAGCGTAACGACAAAAGAGCCTTTTTAGTCTGCCTCTTGTTTATATCTGCTGTATGAATTTATTTCCCTTGCTTTATTTTTATATCCTGGTAATCATACGCTTGAGTTACCGTCACACTCAATTCTCGCGATTTACCAGTTGTGTTTGGTTCTGCATATATTTTCAATACACCATCACAAAAATCGTCTTTATATTCCACTTTCAACCAATCGCATTTGAGAATCACGGTACTGTCTTCTTCATTGTACTCATAATTGGTGGCAGCATTAATGCTTGCAATAGCAAAAGCATTGCCAACAAACACTCTCTCGCCACCCTCTTGGGGCAATATCACGGTCTTTGGAAATCCAAAATCGGTTTCTTCAAAAAAACCTCCAATTGGGATAAGGTCACAAGATACAAACAACAGTAAAAAGCCACATAACAAGGTTTTAATCAATGTTTTCTTCATAGCTTATTGTTTTAATTCCAAACTTTTACTATAAATATTTTAAGGCCTATCATATGTAATTATTCTCAGATAATTATTAAAATAGTGATCGCTGCCAGAATCGTTATACCAATCAAATTCCACATCATCTCCATTCAAATCGAACACGCCTGAAATATAGTAGCCATTACAACGACCACCCCACCCCAAATCACAATGAACCATTTTTTTTGTTTCTGTTTTTTGTGTTGTATTATTCAATATACCGTTTCTATATGTCTTGGTAGTAATTATACGTTCTCTTACTTCATAACCATCTATATTCCAACTATGACTGTTTTTAATACTAACTCCAGGAATAGAAAAGATTATCAGTGGGCTACCACTATCTAACATGGTCTTCACTCTGTCAAAATTATATTTAGTTTTTTTTACATTATTAAATCCTATTGAATTCAGATAAGATACAACTTTAAATGGGAATGCAAACGTTGCTCCATAAAAATACAAACAATCACATTCATCACATATTTTTTTTATCAGATTAGCCGCAGACATTTCCCCCAAATAGGACTTATAAGAATTAACACTTTTTTTCAATTCTTTCCAATCAATCGTATATCCATCATTATCATATACATTGGGAGTTTCTAAATGCGTCATGACTTTTGATATTGCAATAGGGAAACATCCTGCTGTAGCTTTAGGTTCTTTCCATTTTTGGAAAGGATGTTTTTTTACAGGACAATATTTATTAAACGGCGAACCCTGGTCCCATTTAACATAAGTAGTAAGCATCGGTGACACTTTTTCTTTAACCACCCAGTTTGATACGATTGTTTCTGTAGTTATAGTTACATCACCACTGCCAGAGCCACCACTACCAATACCACTTGTACCACCGTTGTCACCAACCTCCTCACTGTCATCATCAGGTTTTGGTTTCATTGGCAAAGGTCGGTCATTAGACATAATTCCATTCATTGCATATGACACACAAAGAGAAGTGGTGAGAAGTTCCGGTGTAGATGATGTATTTTCAGGATTAGGTTTAAAATCAATTATACTATCATTTTCGTAATCTTCATCATTTAAGCAAAAATTACCGACTAATGTATCATTTTCTGCTTCAATATAAAGATTAACTGTATTCGGGTTCATATACAATTCGTCACCGGTTTCCGGTAGCGTAAAAAAGCCTGGGCCAGTGAGAGGATAATCTTCATAGATGATACGCTCTTCTTCATCTACCATATCCATTACAGCACATACCGTAGCTTCTGATAGAGAACCTTCGTCTACTACGGCTAAGATTTCATCACCGATTCTTGTATCAGCAGCCAAAATTGCATAACCTTGCTCATTTTCAAAGTTTGCTACATACAAAAGATTCTCACAATCAATATTGGCACCTGTACTTCTTGTCATTTTAGAGCTATACTTGATTGGAATGACAGAACTTACAACACGTGCGGCTGCAGAACGGGTCGTAGATGTTTCTTCATCGGCCATAAAAGCAGCCAGATTAGCCAAAGCGCTATCAACCGGGATAGTAAATGTTTGTTCAGCTATAGGCTTTTCAATTGGAGTTGGAGAGGTACATAACTCCTCCTCTTGACACGACAACAGCAACAATGCTGCCACAATTACACATAAAGACTTTTTCATATCCATAAACTTTTTATCATTAAAAACTATTGTTCAACTTCAAACTCACCTTGGAAACAATCTCCACTGAAATCAAGGACTAATTTATATGTGCCAACAGATAGATGCTGTAGATGTAGCTCAACCTCATCACCTTTACACAAAACCATTTCACCTTGCTGTTGCACAAAGCCCAATTCATCCACGATGTAATATGCAATCGACTCAAATGTCAAATAAGGACTTGTTATTGTTATCTCATTATTCGTTGCATTATACAACACTGTAGGTAAAACGTAATAAATATCTAAGTCTCTACCAGGAAGAGCATCCTTATTAATATACTTATTCCCTTCAACTTTTTCTAATACAACATTCTGGGAATCATCAGATTGCGCATAAGCAACATTGTTTAACAATAGTAAAGAGAAGCATAAGAATGCTTTACTTAAAATTTTCTTCATAATTCTTTTTGTTTTGGTTTATGCAAAAGTAGAAACGGTATTATACACGACAAAGAAATCCTTGTCCAAGCATGTCTAAGTTTAACAACAATTTTACCCCCCATTTTTACACTATTGATTTACAATATGTTATAAACAACAGAGTGCAAATTGCAAAACAACGTTTCTTTAGTAATATAGACAAGATTAGACAAAATATTACAACACAACTCGTTTTTTTACACTATTTTAGCATTGAACAAAGAATAGAGCAAACCATTATGAGAAATTTAATACGCATTTTGCTGTTTTCATCGCTATTTTTTGCATCGTGTAGCAAACAAGAAAACGTACTCCTTTCAAAGCAGTTGGACGACATAAAGGCAATGGGCGATACATTGCCACAGGTTGCAATGCAAAGACTCGACTCAATAAAGCCACTGTTTGATAACGAAACGGAGTATATGCAAAATAAATTGGCACTATTGGAAATAAGATTACGCGACAAGGCGTATATTACACACTCTTCCGATTGCACTATTAAAAAAGTGTGCAGTTACTTTGAAAAGAATGGAACGGAGACCGAAAAACAAGAGGTGTATTATTACATGGGTAGCGTGTATCGTGACCTTAACGATTACCCTAACGCGGTGATATATTTCTTGAAATCTGCAGAAATTGCAGAGAAAGCATTAGAAGTAGATATCACATTATTACGAAAGGCATATTCGCAACTATCAAATTTGTATAAAAAACAATTTGATTACTCGGAAGCCTTAAATGTTATTTTAAAAAGCTTATCTGTTTCATTGAAAAACGGAATTATCGATTTCAGAGAACATGCAAATGCCGCAAGTTGCTTTTTTATAACAAACGATACAATAAATACAATAAAACACTATAATACGATTCTAGAAAGTCTTAACAATACAACGATAAACAAAAGTAATTCCGATATTATAGCAGCGGCAATGGGTGATTACACTTTATTGGGGTACAAAAATGAAGCGACAACATGCTACAATTCACTAATAAACCTCCGCGATGAAGAACTTCCATTCAACTACCTTGTTAATCTTGCTATCTATTATGAGCACATTGTATCTGTTGATAGCGCTGCAGCCATAATGCAAAAACATTATTACACAAGTTGTCAAATTGAATCCAAATACGATGCTGCGAGGTGGCTTACAAGGTACTATGCCCAAAAAGGTGATTATGAAAAGGCAGCAGAGTATGCAATAAAGTTCATTGATGCAAATGAAGCTGTAATAGACAAAATTAACCTTGAGCATACGACCAATGCAAAGAACTTTTTCCAATACAGGCGCGACAAGGAAGAGGAGGCTTTGGTGATGCAAAAGGCGGCCAAAGTAAGATATAACTCAATGTTGGTTATTTCTGTTTCCATCATTCTATTGCTTAGCGTTGTGCTGTTCTATTTTTGGCGAAAGAAGCAGTTGCTCGCTGTCATTTTAAACAAGGAGGAGAATATTAAGCAGGCGAAGGCTTTGGCTGCCGAAAAGGATATTGAGCTTGCACAGGAGAAGCGGGAGATTGCGCAAAAGACCCGGGAACTGGAGACTTTGAACACAACCAATTCAAAGCTTGCCAAGCAACTGTTGGCAGCCGAGGAGGATTTCAAATTGCTTGTTGCGCAGAACCGCGAACTTACAAAACTGATGCTGATGAATGACATTGCCGAAAATGACGGCGATATAATTGAGAAAATCAAAAAGACATCAAAAGGGAAATACCACCTTAACGATGATGAATGGAAAGAGCTGCTTGGGGCAATAGACAGGCTATACCCGGAATTCACATACGAGGTGCAGGAAAAGTTCAAAAAAATAAGTGAACCAATGCTGCGCGTGTGCTATCTTATGAAGATTGGACTCACAGGACCACAAATTGTAAACTTGACCGATTATCCACGACAGACCGTGTGGGTAAGGATTAAAAGGATTCAACAGATAATGCCCATGAATGAGATGCAGGAATTGAAGAGATAAAACAGCTATTTCTAAAAATCGCAACACAAACGCACCGCATTGCATAGGAAACAGATTCGCAATTTATCGGAAATATCTATCATTGTAATCGTATTTAACAATAAAAAGTCAGGCTTTCACAACAAAAAAGAGGGTACTTTTGCAGCCGGAAAAAAAATCGCATAGAAATAACAAAGACATATGACACACAATTACAGTTTCAAGAGCATGGTGAAGAAGTATGTGAACAGCAGCGTTGTTCTCATAATATGCACCATAACAGCTCTTGCCCTTGCAAACTCACCGCTGAAGGACGAGTTCTTCAAATTCTGGAATCAGGAGGTGAGCCTATCTATAGGAAAGTTCAACCTGTTCAGCCACAACGGCCACCCAATGAAGCTCATTGAGGTAATCAACGATTTCCTCATGGCAATATTCTTCCTATCGGTAGGTCTTGAAATCAAGCGCGAGATACTTGTGGGCGAGCTTTCATCGGCAAAGAAAGCCATGTTGCCAATCATTGGCGCATGTGGCGGTATGCTCATCCCAGTGCTTTTCTTCTGGCTCACATGCCCCGATGACCCCGACATGCTGCGCGGTGTAGCCATCCCAATGGCAACGGATATTGCATTCTCGCTTGGTGTACTTTCAATCTTTGACAAGAGAGTACCCATAGGTCTGAAGATTTTCCTTGCGGCACTTGCTGTTGCCGACGACCTTGGCGGCATCATTGTAATTGCCCTCTTCTACTCTTCGACAATAAACCTCAACTACCTGCTGCTTGCAGCTGCATGCGTTGCTGCCTTAATCATTGCCAACCACAGGAAGATTATGTCCAAGAACTTCTATCTTGTAACAGGATTGGTGCTTTGGTACCTTATGCTCAACTCGGGCATACACTCGACCATTGCCGGTGTGATTGTCGCATTCTGCGTACCGGGTTCGTTGCGCAGGGGCGCTGTACGCTACATAGAGCGTATAAAGGAGAATATCAGCGGTTTCAATGAGGTTCACACTATGGGCAAACACCATACCGCCATACTCACACACGAGGAGATTCACAAGCTCAAGAGCATTGAGTCGGCTGCCGATAAGCTCATCAGCCCTCTGCAGGAGCTTGAGGACAGACTGCACAATATAATCAGCTATTTCATCATCCCGCTATTTGCCTTTGCGAATGTTGGTATCGACCTCTCAGCAATGAGCATAGGAAGCATCTTCGGTGGCATCGGCCTCTCGGTAATCATCGGTCTTGTTGCCGGCAAGTTCGTAGGCGTCTTCTCCTTCTCATGGATTGCAATCAAGTTGGGCGTTGTACAGCTGCCACAGGGAGCCGACTGGAAATCATTCGCATCGGTGTGCATGCTCTGCGGTATCGGACTTACAGTATCGATATTCATTGCCGACCTATCATACGCGGCACTCGGCAGCAGTTCCACACTACTTGCCGAAGCAAAGTTGGGAATCCTGTGCGGTTCTATAATTTCGGCTATAGCCGGTTGCATGCTGCTCAACAAATTCCTGCCTAAAAAGGTGTAAGCAAGAAACATATATACACAATAAAGAGGCTGACCCAAAAGTGATATATACAAAGCAAATACCCTCGCCAGAACATACTCTGACGAGGGTGCGATGTCTTAAAAAGGGACTTTTGAGTCACCTCCTTTATTGTATCAATACTCCTCATTGGCAAGCCGCCAGGTGCAGAGAAAGGCGGCGCGGGTGATGTCAATCATCTTTTCATAATCAATCTTGTCGGCCGTGTCCGAGGGTCGATGATAGTCGGGGTGTCCCTCGGTGTGATACCACACAATGGGTATTCCATTTTTTGCGAAATAAGCATTGTCGCTGCCGCCGGTGGGGTTGTCCCACGCACGGTAATCGGGGATAAAGGAGAAACCGCGCACCTCCATATCCTCTTTCAGCCAATCGCCGAAAGCAGGGTGCGCGGCAGTGTAGAAATAGGTGAGATGCTTGGGGTTATCGACAGGGCCACGGCCTATCATATCAAAGTTCATATAGGCCGAAACATGCGATAAAAAGGGGCAATTCTCAACGAAATGGCGCGAGCCGAGCAGGCCCTTCTCCTCACCGTCCCAAAAGGCGAATATTATGCCACGTTCGGGTGTCTTGCGCATCTTTTTCACGGCACGCGCAATCTGCAGCACCGCCGACACTCCCGAGGCATTGTCGTCGGCTCCATTGTAGCAACTGTCGCCATCAACCGCGGCACCGATGCCCACATGGTCGTAGTGTGCACCCACAATCACATACTCATCACTTTTGCCTGGAACAACAGCAAGTATGTTGTTCATTTCACAATCCCCGATTGTAAACGGTTGCATGTAGCCGTCACCATCAAGAGGCCTGACACCCCACTCGCTGAGCAGCGACACAATATACTCTGCCGCCATGCGGCCGCCGTCCTCGCCGGCACTGCGCCCTTGCAGGGAGTCGGATGCAAGCGTTTCGACAAAATCACGTGCATCGGATGATAGAATTGTGCGGTACCCACGCTCTATATGTCTTTGAGGGAAGACTGCAAGAGGAAGAAGCATAAGAGCAATGAATGCGGCATGGAATCGTGACATGGTTTCTGTTTTTTGTTTGGCACAAAAGTAATTGTTTAGGCCAAGGAATACAACTTCCGGAGCATAAAAAACGCACTGCGGCCCCACCACAGGGACATTTACCGACAGATACAACCAATTGGTTATGCGTCAACACAATAAAGCTTGGAAAAAGCGAATACAAACGTTCTTAACAGGCTGTTGAAAACTTTATTCTATTTTTCTTTTGAAATTTGTGGGGAATTGTGGGGAATTGTGTAATTTTGAAACGAATATTCTATTTTCGGTTAAAAGTATGCGTTTCATTGGTAACATAGAGGCTAAAAGCGACAGCAAAGGCAGGGTGTTCCTGCCCGCATGTTTCCGCCGCATCTTGCAGGAGGCAGGTTGCGAGAAAGTGATGCTGCGCAAGGATGTCTATCAGGATTGCCTTGTACTATACCCCGAAAAGAGCTGGAATGAGCAACTCGACCTGCTGCGCAGCCGCCTCGACCGTTGGAACGCAGCACACCAGATGATATTCCGCCAGTTCGTTGCCGACGTGGAGGAGCTGAACATCGACAGCAACGGCCGCATCCTGTTGCCAAAGCGCTACATGGCAATGGCAGGCAATCTCCAGGAGGTGCGTTGCATTGGAATGAACGACACCATTGAGAGTTGGGCAAAGGAGAAACTGGACAAACCATTCATGTCTCCCGAGGATTTCGGACGTGAACTGGAAAAGATAATGACAGAAAAAGGAGAGCACAATGAATAACCCCGAAGTTTATCACACCCCGGTACTGCTCAAGGAGAGCGTTGACGGAATGGAGATTGCCGCAAACAGCACCTGCATAGATGTTACATTCGGCGGCGGCGGACACTCACGCGAGATACTCTCGCGTCTGGGAGCAAAGGGACATCTATACAGCTTTGACCAGGATGCCGATGCCGAGCAGAACGCACCCGACCACAGGCGCTTCTCCTTTGTACGCGGCAACTTCAGGTTCATATACAATTTCATGCGCTACCACAACGCCACAAAGGTCGA
>JAZRRI010000028.1:0-43568 GCA_045650605.1 Bacteroidaceae bacterium
GATTTCATACGCCTGCTTGCCTCGAGCGACAAGGAGATTGAACTCACATTGCTCAAGCTCGATACCCACACGCCCAAGCATGCAAGCCCTGAGCATATGGCACGCTACTACACAGCATTCAGCCAGGTGCGCGACAGCCATTTCGACGGTCTTATAATTACAGGCGCACCCATTGAAAAGATAGAGTATGAGGAGGTCACCTACTGGCCGGAACTCTGCACAATCTTCAACTGGGCAAGGGAGCATGTGACATCGACCCTTTACATCTGCTGGGCAGCACAGGCCGGATTGTACCAGAAGTTCGGCATACAGAAGCACCTGTTGCCAAAGAAGATGTTCGGCATATTCCCCCACTCCATTGCAAGGCCGGAACTGCCACTGTTCCGCGGTTTTGAGAGCACAATATATGTGCCACACAGCCGCCACACCGAACTGTGGCGCGAGGATATCGTTGCCGAGGAGCGCATTGAGCTGCTATCGGAGTCGGAGTTGTCGGGAGTGTACATTATGCAGGAGAAAGGCACACGCGACTTCTTCATTACAGGACACTCGGAATATGCACTCTACACACTTGATGGAGAGTATAAGCGCGATATTGCAAAGGGGTTACCGATAGAGTTGCCGCTCAACTACTACCGCGACAACAACCCAAGTAACGAGCCTGTCAACCGTTGGCAAGCTACCGCCAGACTGTTGTTCGGCAACTGGCTGAAGTATTATTGCAAATAAACCAAAAGAACAGAACATATGAGTAAGATTCTTTCACAGGACCACACCATCACATGCTACGAGGCAGATGCCAACCAGCTTATGCGCCCGACAGCAATGCTTGACCTTATGCAGGAGGCAGCCAATGTCAATGCCTCGACATTGGGATTCGGATATGATGAGATGATAAACAGCAACACAGCATGGGTGCTTTCACGTACACATGTAAAGTTCATAGACACACCTAAATGGCGTCAGGAGGTCAACCTCAAGACCTGGCATAAGGGTGTATCAAAGCTCTTCCATCTCCGCGACTTTATCCTGAGTGACAAGGAGGGCAACCCCATGGTTCTTGCCACAACATCATGGCTCATCATTGACATGAACACACGCCGTCTTGTACGCAACAGCGACCTTGCCTTGAGCGACACCGCAATGGATGCCATAGAAGCTCCTGCCGACAAGGTTGTGATTCCTGTTGACATTGAGCCCGAGCTTGTAAGAAAGCACCCTGTCACATGGTCCGAGGTTGACACGAACGGACACGTGAACAATGTAAAATATGTAGTCTGGGCCATTGATGCCGTAAAGGCCGAAGACGTCCAGGAACGACCTTTAAAGGAACTCCTCATCAACTACGATGCCGAGGTCATGCCGGGCGACACAGTCAAGATATCACGCGTGCGACAGGAGACAGAGGAAGGCATCACCTACTACATCACCGGCAAGGTGGATGACAAACAGAATTTCGCGGTAAAATTGGTGTTCTAAAGGACTCCCCCAAAAACAGATTGAGAGTGCCCATGACACTCTCAATCTGTTTTCAGTAGATGAAAGGAATAATCCTATACCTTACTTTCCTGCAATACTCCTCATAGCCCTCAAGCCCATCCCGCAGCACCTTCTCCTCGTTCTTTATTCTTTTGACAATGAGCGGGATATATGTGAGCATTATCACAAACGACGGCAGGGAGCCAAGCACAAGCGGCATGGAGAGAAACAGCAGGATTGTCGCCGAATACATGGGATGGCGCACAATGCCATAAAGCCCTGTATCGATGACCTTTTGTCCCTCCTGCACCTCAATGGTACGCGAGAGGTAGGCATTCTCACGCAATACCTCGGCATACATGGCATACGACAGGAGGAACAGCGCAGCCGCGCCCCACACAGCCCATGAGGGCATTACCATCCACGAGTACCTGTAGTTGAACCCGGCAACCACAAACGCGGCAATGAACATAATGCCACTCATTGCCACAACACTCTTCTGCTCCGCCTCCTTCTCTTTGGCGTTGAGCCTTTTCCTGAGCAGCTGGGGCGAATATATTGCCATCACCACGCCGGCAATGAGCATAGGCACAAAAAGCAACGCGAGAAGAAACCAGCCGTTGAAGAATTGCATTGTCCCGGCCGGTAAAAAAATCAACAGCCCCACAAGCACAAGCCCCATAAGGAGCTTGATGCCTGCGGATACCATAAGTTTCATTCTGTTTTTCATAGACAACATTACCTATCAATGCCACTTGGCTACAGTTATCTGATGTTTGGTTCAAACGGCAAACGGGCCTGAATGCGGTCGCAGTTGCGGATATTGCGGATGAACTCGACACAATCATAATAACTGCCGAATGTCTCGCGTGCCATCGTCTCCATGTAATCCTCCTGCTCCATATCCATAAGTTTCTCAATGAAATCTTTACTCTCCGGATATGACTTCACGCAAAAATGTGCAAGTTCGGCCTTCTGTGCAGCAATCTCAATAGCCTTGTCAAGGTCGCCAAGTTCATCAACAAGGCCAATCTCCTTTGCCTTGCTGCCTGTCCATACGCGGCCCTCGGCAATCTTTGCAATATCATCGACTGTGACACCACGTCCATCGGCACAACGTTTCAGGAACAGGTCATATCCGTTGTTGATATACTCTTGCAGGACAGCCTTCTCCTCGGGACGGAATGAGCGTGACATCTCACCGAAATCGGCCATGCGGTTAGTCTTGACCACGTCAAAATCAAGCCCAACCTTATCCTTCAACAGTTTCTCCGCTGTAGGGAACATGCCGAAGATTCCTATTGAACCTGTGAGCGTAGTCTTGCTGGCAACAATGCAATCGGCAGCACACGAAATGTAGTAACCGCCCGATGCAGCATAGTCACCCATTGAAACCACAACCGGTTTGGCAGCCTTGAGGAGCGTCACCTCGCGCCATATCTGTTCCGAGCCATAGGCACTGCCACCCGGAGAGTTCACACGAAGAACAACAGCCTTCACATTGTCGTCCTCACGCAACTTGCGCAAATCCTTGATGACCTCATCGGAGTCTATACCCATCAAAGATGAGAAAGAGCCGTCAATCTCTCCGAACGCATAGTACACAGCCACCTCGTTGGGACCCCAATTTTTCACCCGTTTTGACTTCAACCATGTTTTCATGGTCTCCATGGTGACAAGATTCAGTTCATCATTGCCGGCAACAGATGTGAGGTTCTTGAGATAGTCCAACACCCCGTCCTTGTAGAGCAACGTATCGGCCATACCGCATGCCACGTACTCCTCGGCCTGACGGTAATCCATAAACCTGTCGGCATACTCATCGAGCTTCTCCTTGGGCACATTACGTGATACCGAGACAGCAGTGAGCATCTCATCCCATGTAGAATCAAGCAACTCCATCAGCTGTTCGCGGTTTGCAGCACTCATCTCTGTTGCCATGAACGGTTCTACTGCCGACTTATAGGTTCCCACCTTGAAAATCTGCATCTCGACACCGACCTTTTCAAGCAAATCCTTGTAAAAGATGGGGCTTGATGCAAGACCGTGCCAAGCAATGCTTCCCTGCGGATTAAGGATTACCTTATCGGCAACTGTAGCCAGGTAATAGAGCCCCTGAGAGTACTGGTCGCCATAGGCAACAACGAACTTTCCGCTCTCCTTGAAAGACTCCAGTTCGCCACGTATCTCCTCAAGTGAAGCCGACGAGATTTCAATAACGCCTATCTGCAGATAAATTCCTTCTATGTTATTGTTTCTCTTTGCCTCTTTGATGGCAGCAATGATTTCATCGAGACCATAGCTATTGACTTCGCTATCCATTAACAATGCGAGAGGATTCTCCTCGACACGCTCTTCTATCGTTCCATTCAAGTCAAGGAACAGTACCGAGTTCTTTTCAATATTACACTCCTCGTTCATTAATGATACAACAATGCCGGAAATAATACCCACCAGCGCAACAATGAAAACGATAAAAGCAATCGACACGCCAAGCATGCAGGCAAAAGTCGTTTTAAAAAAATCCTTCATAATATCCAGTTTAACCGTGACACACTCACAATAATTTTACAAGTTCCTCATTTGTAATGCCAAGCATCCGTGCCTTGGCCTTGAACTGTGGCAATTCATTGGCTATGAACTCACGCCTGACACTCTCCTTGATGAGTTCAACAGCACCCTCCTTGACGAAATAGCCAAGACCACGCTTGTTGTAGATAATCTCCTGCGCCTCGAGCAACTGGTAGGAGCGGACAATAGTGTTTGGGTTCACGCCCACTATTGCGCCCATCTCGCGCACGGACGGGATACGTTCCTCCTCGCGCCACTCACCGCGCAGAATGTTCTCCTGCATAAGATCCACATTCTGCAGATATATAGGCTTGTGTTCGCTATACTCCATAATAGACGCTATTTAATAGTTGACTTTCTTTATTCTTGAATATGTCACCCACAGGAACAATGCTATAAGAAGAATACATACACTTCTGTATATTAGCAATATGCGTTTCAGCAGTACCATGTCGGTCATCGTATCAAGTCTTTCAAAGAATCCCTCGCCAAAACCAGGAATAGCCTCTATAAGAATTGAAAGAAGTACAATAATGGTAAACATAGCAGCCATATTGAAAAGGACAGCCTTCAATATCTTCTTATTACGGAATATTGTATTGAACATCAACGAATAGGATATTATGAAGGCAAAATAGAGGATATTGTCAAATGCCGCAAACGGCCTGAGCAGCATATTTCCATTATAGCTAATCTGCGCCATTTCACCAAAGAACGGATTATAGAAATCAATCTCTGTGAATGAGCCTATTCCCACTTTCGAAATCAGCCACAGCAGCAAGTCGGCACAGGTTAGTACCGCATACGACAGGACGGGAACTGCAACTGCACACAATAGAATCATCGAGAGCATTTTCTCAAGAGTACTTGCCGGTATCATGGCATATATGTACCCCTTTTTCCTATTGTTCATGTTCTGGTAGATGATAAACGGGCTCAAGGCAATCGCCAGTTTGAAGAGGAAAGCCACAAGCCATTCCCTGCTATAAGAGACTAATGCACCGCCTGCAGTAAGCGACATCATCCACTCTCCCGCAATAACGCTTGCAAAAATAAGGAGTATCTTCAAGAAGTTGGGCAAATAGTTCGCTGCCTCATATTGTACCAGTTTCCAAAAACGGTTTATATCAAATCTTTCATTCATAATCATTTACTTTTTTGAGTTGATGTAATTGAACAGCAATTCTATGTTTATACGGCTCTCCTCGCCATTCACATTCTTCCTGATAGAACAGCAACCGCCAAGGCCGGCCTCAATGAAGAGGGCATCATCGGGGATTGTATTTGAAACCTCAAAAAGGTATTCGTTCTGAATGTCGGCAACGCTCATGTCAAGCAACACCGCACGTTTGTCAAGAATCATTATATGATCAAGCAGATTCTCAACGTCCTTCACCTGGTGTGTAGAGATAATGATAGTGCGCTTTTCATCCATAACCCTTGCCACAATCTTGCGGAATTCGAGTTTGCTTGGAATGTCAAGACCGTTTGTAGGCTCATCAAGCAGCAGATACTCAGTGTTCATTGCAAATGCAATGCAGAGAATTGCCCTCTTGCGTTGACCGAGTGACAAGGTTGTGAACTTGCGGTTGATATCAATTTCAAAATCCCTCAGCAGTGTATTCAACAATTCCTCGTCATAATTGGGATAGAACGAAGAGATACCCTTCGCGTAATTCTTTATTGAAAGTGCCGGACCTTCAAAATCCTCGGGAATATAGAATATTCGCGACAGGAACCCCGGTTTACGGTCAGCAGGAGAATATCCATCAATATCTATACTACCCTCCTTTGTTGTAAGCAGGCCGCACAACAATTTGAAGAGTGTACTTTTTCCCACTCCATTAGCTCCGAGCAGACCATAGACCCTACCTTGCTTGAATGTGGTACTTATGCAATCCAAGACCTTTTCTTTTGAATAGGCGAATGACAAATCCTTTACTTCTATCATAGTGTATTAGTTTATTAGTACACCGCAAATATAAAACACATTTTTAATACTTTCCAAGAAAAAAGTTACATTTTTTACAAAAAAATCATATCTTCGCACAGGAAGAACTTACATAATATGAAAAAAATACTCATAGGCCTTGCAAGCCTTTTATTAATATGCGCGTGCGCGCATAACGAGAGTGTGGAGAGAGACTACGCCCTACTGCCTGTTCCAGTGGAGATACAGACATCCGACGGTGATTTCACCATCACCAATGGGACAAGGCTATACATCAACGCACCTGCCGGCGACAAAGATGCCATTACCAATGCATTTGCGGCATGGAGCGGAATGTTGGAAGCAACGGAGAACAATGCAACATCCAACTGCATTGCAATGGAAGTCTGCGACAACGTAGAGGGTGTAACATCGCCCGAAGGCTATGCAATAGCAGTCACCAAAGAGAAGATCAATGTACAGGCCACATCGGCAGCCGGTCTTTTCTATGCAGCACAGACATTGCAGCAGCTTGCCGACGGCGGCAACGCCATCCCCGTTTGCACCATAACCGATGAACCGCAGTTCGCCTACCGCGGTCTCATGCTCGATGTGAGCCGTCACTTCTTTGGCAAGGAGTTCATCAAGAAGCAGATTGATGCCATGGCACACTTCAAGATGAACCGCCTACACCTGCACCTCACCGACGCTGCAGGCTGGCGCATCGAGATAAAGAGATACCCACGCCTCACCGAGTTCGCCGCATGGCGCTCACCCGCCATCTGGAAGGATTGGTGGTTCGGCGACCGCAAGTATGTCGAGGAAGGCAACGAGGGAGCATATGGCGGTTACTACACACAAGAGGATATAAAGGAACTTGTTGCATACGCAGCCGAGCGCTACATAACCATCATCCCCGAGATTGAGATGCCTGCACACAGCGAGGAGGTACTCACTGCATACCCCGAACTGTCGTGCACACACGAGCCATACAAGCAGGCCGACTTCTGCGTTGGCAACGAAAAGACATTCGAGTTCCTTGAGAATGTACTGAGCGAGGTCATCGAACTTTTCCCAAGCGAATATATACACATTGGTGGCGACGAGGCCGGCAAGGCATCATGGCCACACTGCCCATTGTGCCAGAAACGCATGAAGGAAGAAGGTCTCAAGGATGTCAACGAACTGCAGAGCTATCTTATACAGCGCATCGAGAAGTTCGTGAACAGCAAGGGCCGACAGATTATCGGTTGGGACGAAATCCTTGACGGCGGCCTAGCCCCCAATGCTACCGTAATGTCATGGCGCGGAACCGAAGGTGGCATTGCTGCCGTTGAGAGCGGTCACAAGGCAATCATGACACCGGGCGGATACTGTTACCTCGACTCATACCAGGACGCACCGCACACACAGCCAATGGCATTCGGTCCATACATGCCGCTTGAAAAGGTCTATTCATACAACCCACGCGCAGAGATTGACAGCGCAAAGGCACACCTTATATACGGTATTCAAGGCAATCTTTGGGTAGAATATATTCCAACCGAGGAACTTGTGGAGTACATGATTTATCCACGCATACTTGCCATTGCCGAGATTGGATGGAGCAACCCTGCCGAGCGAGACTATGCAGCGTTCAAGGAGCGTGCCATCAAGGCTACAGAGTGGTTGCGTAACAAGGGTTACAACGCCTTTGACCTTGCCAACGAGGTGGGCCAGCGCAAGGAGGCACAGACCCCTGTTGAGCACCTTGCCATCAACGGAACCATAACATACGCCGAGGGAGCGCCCTACAGCGACAGCTACAAGGCCGGTGGCGACAAGGCACTCATTGACGGCGTGTGCGGCGGCTGGACATATACTGACAAGAAGTGGCAGGGATTCATCAGAGACGGCGTTGATATAACCATTGACCTGGGGGAAGAGAAAGAGATTACCGAGGTTTCCGCACAGTTCATGCAGATGTGCATCCCCGATGTATGGTTCCCCGCCGAAGTCACCATCAGTGCATCGTGCGACGGCAATGAGTTCAACGAACTTGCACGCATTGAGCACACAGTTGTGAGAGACGAGGAACTCTCCTTCAAGGAGTATGGATGGAAAGGCGATACCAAAGCCCGCTACATAAAGTACCGCGCAAAGTGCGGCCCACAGCGCGGCTGGCTATTCACAGACGAAATCGTTGTAAGGTGAAAACGGAAAGCGGAAAACGGAAAACGGGAAGCTGCGAGTGAGCGAATTCCTTGATAAACGAGCTTAACACAAACTTGTTTGATGTTATACTGCGAGTGATAAAGAAATCAACAATGTTAATGCGTGGAAGTTTACTTGCACACAAAGCGAGCGAAACAGTTTCAATCATACGATGTGCAGAAAGGTGCAGGGTTTTTGACCTTGCACCTTTCTGCTTTTAACACTCTACCTGTGGTTTTTTCCCGTTTTTTTTCTATCTTCGCGTTCAATTATTGTGGTTGATGGGGCTGCCGGACAATGTGGCTTGTCAACAATGTTGTCATGCTGAGCAAAGCGAAGCATCTTAAAATCTGTTTCAAGATTCTTCACGTTCGTTCAGAATGACAAAACGAAGTTTTGTTATCGGCGAGTTCATTAGCGGTTGGTCGCACGAAGCATGGATGAAAATCATGCCGTGCGGGTCGCTAATAAATGAACGAGCCAATGACATTGCAAATATAGAATGACATAACCGGATTATTATTGAACGACATTGAATCTTTTATTCTCCATACTTGCACTGTTGGTGTCGCCGATTGAGCCTGTCGATTCGGTGTTGCCGTCTATTGACATTGTCTCATCGGTGAAGATTGCCGATGACGATGCGGGCGAGTATTCATCGACTTCGTTGCGACGTGTGGAACTGGAGAACCGTCACATAACATCGGTCAAGGAACTCTCGGCCCTTGCTCCCAATTTCTATCAGCCCGACTATGGTTCGCGCATGACATCATCGATGTATGTGCGTGGTTTCGGCTCGCGTATGGACCAGCCTGTTGTCGGAATGAACATCGACGGCATGCCGGTGATGAACAAGAACAGTTACGATTTTGAGCTGTTTGACATTGACCGTGTGCAGGTTATGCGTGGAGCACAGGGGCTGCTCTTTGGACGCAACACCTCGGGCGGTGCAATAAATCTCTACACGATGTCGCCGCTCGATTTCCAGGGTAAGCGTTTGACTTTGGAGTATGGTACGGCAAACAGTGTGCGTCTCAAGGCGTCGCACTATGCCAAGGCAAGTGACACCTTCGGTTGGTCGGTGGGTGTGATGTACAATCACTGCGACGGCTACTTCAGGAACTATGAGCTTGGCACCAACTGCGACGGTGGCGACAATGCCGCATTGCGTCTGCGCCTGCAATGGCTGCCTGCAGAGAACTGGAGCATCGACAACACCCTTACAGCCGGCTATGTGAGCGAGGGCGGTTGGGCATACGGCCATTACGATGCCGTTACAGATGAGTTGGCACCTGTGGCATACAATGACGAATGCTCATACAAGCGCTTCAATATATCCGACGGCCTTGTAGTGAAACGCTATTTCGACCGCATGACCCTCTCTTCCACCACGGGCTATCAATATGTCGATGACCGCATGGAACTCGATAATGACTTCCTGCCGCTCGACTACTTCTCGATGGGGCAGTACCAGAAGGAACACACCGTGACACAGGAACTTGTGCTGAAGGCCGATGATTTGGGCGCTTTCAATCTTCTGAGCGGTCTGTTCGGCTTCTTCAAACATAACAGAATGTCAGCTCCGGTGCACTTCAAGCAGTACGGAATTGACAATCTGATATTGAAAAATGCCAATTCCGAATATTATCATCATCTTACAGGCGACCGCGAACTCTCGTTCGAGGAGGATAATTTTGTCATTGCCGACGATTTTGTAATCCCGGCATTCGGTGCTGCTGCATTTGTGCAGGGTGGGGTGTCGCTTGGCGGTTTTGATATCAAGGCCGGTTTGCGTGTGGACTATGAATACTCTTCAATGGAGTACGACAGCCGTTCAACGGTGCATTACAGCACATACAAGGACTTGCGTGACAGCAATGAACTCAATACTGTGTTCAAAGGCCGCAGGGCTGTCGATGCGCTTGAATTGTTGCCGAGCCTATCTGTCTCATACGGCGGTGACTGGGGCAATGTATATGCCTCGGCGCGCAAGGGATTCAAGGCCGGCGGTTTCAATACACAGCTCTTCTCCGATATCCTCAAGCAACAGATGATTGGCGAACTCATTGGCAACCCGCAGGATGTGGATGCCTCCTCGACAGTATATGAGCCCGAGGAGAACTGGACCTATGAGCTTGGCACGCACCTCTCGCCGCTTGAAAGCGGAAACCTCGATATATCGGCCTCGCTCTTTTATATCGACTGCCGTAACCAGCAACTCACGGTGTTTCCCGACGGGGAGAGTACAGGGCGCATGATGTCCAATGCCGGCCGTTCGTTCAGCAACGGTATTGAACTGGGAGTGCGTTATGCCGTTGGCCCTGTGACGTTTGATGCGGGCTTTGGATATGCCTATGCCAAATTCATTGAATACAATCGTGGCGATACCAATCTTGCCGGCAAGTTCTTGCCATACGCTCCGCGTGAGACATACTCGGCCAATCTTGCCTATCGCATTCCCGTGCCAAGCATCTTTGCAAATATCTTTGTGCTTAATGTTGGTTGGAACGGTGTTGGACGCATCTATTGGAACGAGGAGAATACCCTGTCGCAACCGTTCTATGGGCTGCTGTCGGCATCGCTTGTGTGGGAAAAAGGTCATTGGGGCGCATCGCTGTGGGGCAAGAATATGCTTAATGAAAAGTACAATACATTCTATTTCCGTTCAATAGGCAACGACTTCTTTGCACAGGGCAAACCCCTGCATCTTGGAGTATCATTTCATGTAAATTTGTAGAAACAATGAAAAAGATAATATTATCACTATTTTTGTCGATGACTCTGTTGTCATGTGTTGACAACGGTACAACATTCCCCACAGGTGCCGACGGCATCTATTATGGCAATCTTGTTGTGGGTGACTACACTCAAAGGAATGTGGGCATATCGGTGACCGAGACAACGGATTCCACGGTGGATGTATTTTTCGATAACGTGAAGTTTGCGGCTGCCATGCCGTTGAAGATTGATATTACCGTGAAGGATGTGCCTTGCCTGAAGGCCGGCAACGTGCTCAGCTTTTCGGCGACGGATATCGATCCATACATGAACCGCGAGCCGGAACCGCAGCCTCAGTACCGTTTTGCATCCATAGCCGGCGCGGTGGAGGATGGCGAACTCGTACTTGAGGCCCGTATGTCCGATGACCTGAAGCCCTCCCGTGCAGGGAAGAGTTTCAGCTTTAAGGGAACCTGTAATTGATAAAAAGTAAAAACCATAATTATGAAAAAAGTTGTTTTGGCAGTTCTTGCAATTGCAATGAGTCTTGGTGCTGTTGCTCAGGTGAAGGCCCGTTGGGGTAGCATTGATGTGCGCTATCCAATGGATTGTGCTGCTGCGGCCCGTGATGAGGCTGTAAACCATGCTGTAGCTTGGCGCGGCGAGCGTGTAAATCTGCAACTTGTTGTGGAGAACGGTGCAAAGGAGTGTGCTGTCGTGTATAAATTCAGTAACCTGAAGTGCGGCAGGAGTGTCATTCCGGAAGCGAATGTAGTGTGCGGTTTTGTACAGCCTGTCCTCACCGACAAGTTTACCGGCTGCGGCCGTCACGAGGTTGATGCCAACGGAGAGGTTCCTGTAGCCGACCGCATAACTGCTGCCGATACAACAATCCTTGCAGCAGGTGCCCGCCGTGGCTTGTGGCTCACAGTTCAGGTTCCGCAGGACGCAACACCCGGTACTTACAAGGGAATAGTCGAACTTGTATCCGGTAGTAAGAAAACACGATATGCCTATTCGGTAAAGGTTATCGGTCGCACATTGCCCTCGCCGAAGGAGTGGGCTTTCCACCTCGACTTGTGGCAGAATCCATACGCTGTGGCGCGTGTGCACAATGTGGAACTTTGGAGCGATGAGCATTTCAATACGCTCCGCCCTTATATGCTCAAACTCGCTTCGGCGGGACAGAAAGCCATCACTGCAACCCTTATCGACCGCCCTTGGGACGGCCAGACATACGACCCCTTCGGCAGCATGGTGACTTGGGTAAAGAAGGCCGACGGCAGCTGGTGGTACGATTTTACCATCTTCGACCGTTGGGTGGAGTTCATGATGTCGTGCGGCATTGACAAGGAGATAACCTGTTTCTCAATGATACCTTGGAAATTGTCGTTCCGTTATTACGACCAGGCTACCCACTCGCACAAGTATATCAACTGCGCACCGGGCGAGGAGGCTTACACGCAGTTCTGGGGTGGTATGCTCAGCGCTTTTGCTGCCCATTTGAAGGAGAAGGATTGGTTTGACAAGACATTCATCTCAATGGATGAGCGCAGTCTGCAGCAGATGCAGGCAGCCATTAAGGTCATAAAGGAATATGCTCCGGGAATGAAAATTTCAATGGCAGGCAACTATCACCCCGAGATTGAGGCCGACATCCACGACTATTGCCTCGATATCTTTGCATACGGTGCATATACCCCTGAATTGCTTGCCACACGCCGTGCACAGGGTAAGGTCTCTACTTATTACACATGCTGTAGCGCCGAGTATCCTAACCTCTTTACCTTCTCGGACCCTGCCGATGCCGCCTTCATTGCTCTTGAGGCTCTAAATAAAGACCTTGACGGCTACTTGCGCTGGGCATACAACAGCTGGACAGTGACTCCCGAGGAGGATTCGCGTTTTACAGCATGGCCTGCGGGTGACACATACGTCATCTATCCGTTCAGCATAAGCTCAATCCGTTGGGAGCGTCTTGTGCAGGGTATCCAGTTGTTCGAGAAGTATAAGATTCTGCTTGCCGAGGCAAAGGCCGCAGGCAATGAAGCGCGTATTGCAGAGCTTGAGGAGCTGTTGCGCAGTGTGGATATTAAAAAGATTTCAACCGACAGCGAGGCAATTGTGAACGGCTTCGGTAATGCTTTGAATGCAATGTAATTGATTGAAAATGAGAAAGAGAATATTTGGTGTCCTGTTGCTCCTCTTCTGCTTTCTTGCTGTTGCAGGAGCCAAGGTGTACAAAGTGGAGGATGTGCCTATGGTGCATCTTGCCGACCGCACCCGCTACGTCAGCAACCCCGACGGAATACTCTCTGCATCATCGGTGGCAACAATAGACAGCATGCTTCTTGCACTTGAGGAGAGCACCGGAATTCAGGTGCTTGTAGCTGTGCTTGGCGATATTGAGGGCGGTGACTGTTTTGAGTTTGCCTATCGTTTGGGCAAGGAGAACGGTGTGGGCCAGAAAGAACGTGACAACGGCCTTGTGGTGTTGCTCTCCACCGGCGAACGCTGTGTGCAGTTCGCCACGGGCTATGGTCTTGAGGGCGTGATGCCCGATGCTGTATGCAAACGCATTCAGCAGCAATATATGGTGGAGCATTTTGCCGCAGGCGACTGGGACACCGGAATGGTGGCCGGAATGCGTGCCGTATGCGGTGTACTGGATGGCTCAATGGAAAACATCGGTGACGAAGATGCCGATGAGGAACTCATGGCACTGGCCGTATTCCTGACTATGATTTTCGGCGGTTTGGCTGTGATAATCCTTGCAGTGTGGTATAGCAGCCGTTGTCCGAACTGCGGGAAACATAAGGTGCAGAGAATAAGTTCACGTATCGTAAACCGTTGTAACGGTTATCTGGTGCGCGAGAATACCTATCGCTGCCAGAATTGTGGGCACACGTTTATGCGTAAAGAGCATGCCGATGACAACAGTAACCGTCACAGGCACGGGGGTGTTGTCATTGGCGGCGGTGGCTTTGGCCGTGGCGGCGGCTTCGGCGGCAGTTTCGGTGGCGGCAGTTTTGGCGGCGGTGGTGCCGGCAGCCGTTTTTGAGAGTATGTATAAACAATAAAAAACCAAGAATATGAAAAAGTCAACAATTGTTATTTTGGCTGTTATTGCCGTTATTGCCGTTTGGGCTGTAACCGGTTATAATGGACTTGTGAAGGCCGATGAGGCTGTAAGTACAGCGTGGAGCAATGTCGAGAACCAGTATCAGCGCCGTGCCGACCTTATCCCCAACCTCGTGAACACTGTGAAGGGTTATGCTGCGCACGAGAAGGAGACACTTGATGCGGTTATTGCAGCCCGCTCGCGTGCTACACAGGTGACAGTGGATGCCGGGAATATGACTCCCGAAATGTTGCAGGAGTATCAGAAGAGCCAGAGCGAGGTGGGTGCAGCGCTTGGCCGTCTGCTTGCCGTTGCCGAGGCATACCCCGACCTGAAGGCAAATACCAACTTCCTTGAGCTGCAGGCACAGCTCGAAGGTACCGAGAACCGTATAAGTGTTGAGCGCCGCAATTTCAACGAAGTTGCAAAAGGTTACAACACTTCTATCCGTACATTCCCTCGCAACATTCTTGCCGGAATGTTCGGCTTTGAGAAACGCCCCTACTTTGAGGCACAGGAGGGTGTGGAGAACGTGCCTGTAGTTCAGTTCTGATAATTATAAATAAAAAGCAAGAAGAATGGAGATAACACCTACAATAAAATATGTTGGGGTCGATGACCTTGATATTGACCTCTTTGAGAGCCAGTATGTCGTGCCCGATGGAATGGCATACAATTCGTATATAATCCTCGATGAAAAGGTGGCAATAATGGACACCGTCGATGCGCGCAAGAGTGCAGAGTGGTGGGCTAATGTCGTGGCTGTGCTCGATGGCCGCACCCCCGATTATCTTGTGGTGCAGCACCTGGAACCCGACCATGCTGCGCTCATCCACGAGGTGCTCGACCGCTATCCGCAGGTCAAAGTGGTTGCAACGGCAAAGGCTGTGCAGATGATGCCTCAGTTCTTTGACAGTGTGGATTTTGAAGGTCGCACAATTGCAGTCAAGGAGGGTGACACCCTTTCGCTCGGCAGCCACACCCTGCAGTTCTTTGTGGCTCCAATGGTGCATTGGCCCGAGGTAATGGTCTCATACGAACAGAGCGAGAAGGTGCTTTTTGCTGCCGATGCGTTCGGCAAGTTCGGCGCATTGTGCAATGGCGGCGCATGGGATTGCGAGGCACGCCGTTACTTTATAAACATATGCGGCAAGTATGGTGCACAGGTGCAGACACTGCTCAAAAAGGCGGCAACACTGGATATAAAGACAATATGTCCGCTTCATGGCCCTGTGCTGACAGAAAACCTCGGCCATTACATCGGGTTGTATGATATCTGGAGCAAGTATGAGCCCGAGAACAAGGGTGTGCTTGTGGCATACGCATCAATCCATGGCGGAACAGCGGTTGTTGCCGACCGCCTTGCCGACATGTTGCGCGAAAAAGGTGCTCCAAAGGTGGTTGTTACCGACCTTTCGCGTTGCGACATGGCCGAGGTCGTTGAGGATGCCTTCCGTTACAGCCACATGGTCGTGTGCGCGGCTTCGTACGATGCCGATGTTTTCCCACCGATGCACGATTTTCTGCACCACCTGAAGCTGAAGAACTACCAGAACCGCAAGGTGGCTATTGTGGAGAACGGCTCGTGGGCACCTACTGCAGGGCGCGTTATGCGTACGATGCTCGAGGGTATGAAGAACGTGGAGATTGTTGCCCCGATGGTTACAATCCGCTCGCGCATGAAGGAGAGCGACCTGCCTGCAATGGAGCAATTGGCAGCAGCGTTGCTTGCTTAAGAGAATATTGATGATAGTTAGCAAAAACCGGTTTGCCATTGGTAAGCCGGTTTTTGCTATAATGTTATAATAATTATATAATTATTTGTTATTATAATTTAAATACTCTACTTTTGTTCATTCAAATATTATACTCCAAAGAGTGTGCCTGTTTTTGAATACATAAAATAAAACTTAATACTAACAATTTAAAACAAACTCTATGAAAAAGATCTTCTTTATGCTTGTCTCTTTCTTGTGTATGGCTTTTGCCGCACAGGCGCAGACGGTAACTGATCTCTCGCAATTGAGTAACGACAAGGTTTACACATTGCGTAGTGCCCGTTGTTTCTTGTTGTACAGCGATAAGTTACCGGGCGAAATTTGTGGTAGCACAGGTAAGGCTGTCGGTACAGTGACAAGAAACAATGCTGACCCGGCGCAGTTGTTCCGTATCGAGAAGAACGGCTCAAACTACTATCTCTACAGCCTGGGTGCCGAGAAGTATGTAAGCTCAAACGGTAGCTTCGAGGCCAAGGCCTCTTCTGTCCTCACTTTGCAGAAACAGGGCGGCAACTATCCTTGGAAACTTTTGATCGGTGGTAACGGTATGAATTCACAGGAGCCCGGTCAGATGGATGCCGGTATTACAGTGAACAGCTGGACTGCAACCGATGCCGGTAACTGCTACATCATTGAGGAGGGTGTTGCTCCATCTTCTGATTTCTCGGTTGAGGTCCTTGGTACAGAAGATGCTGCAGCCGGTGTTGTAGTAAATGGTATTGAGTACAAGGATGGCGATACATTTACAGTTGACTTCGTGCTCAAGAGAAGCCACCTCAAAGCCAATGCAGTTGAGGGTAAGATTGCTACAGCATATGTTGACGGCTCTGTTGTATATGTAAGCTACTTTGATGCAGATACAAAGTTCTACACAATCCAGAACGGCAAGGGCGGCTACGTAAGCATGAACCCCGAGTACCGTAGTGGTGCACACCTCATGCTCTCTAACAAGAACACTCCACGTGACAACCAGGGTCTTTGGGCTTTTGTCAAGAGCGGTTCAGCATACAAGGTATACAACTATTCTACAGGTCTTTCGAAGGTGCTCGGTATGACCGGCACTGAGGCTGATGCTCGTGCAATGATGGTTGACCCCGCTACAACTTCATATAAAATTGAGTTCGACGGTACATTCAACTTCGGTAGCACAACCGAGCCTTCATATATCAAACAGAGCGGTACTACAAGCCAGTACTGGAACGACCGAAACAGCTATTTGGCTCTTTGGAACAGCGCTGGTGCCATAGGTGATACAGGTAGCAAGTTCTTCCTTGACGAGGCTGATGTTGCCGACTATCCCGATGAGTACATCCACGAGATTTCTGAGATTCAGGGTGTGACATCATACTCACCGAAGAACCCCAACACATTGTGGTATACAACATCGGCCGAGGCTGCGGGTGTAAGCTACCCATGGATGGAGTATGCATTGCCATTGGGTAACGGTGAGCTTGGCTGTATGGTATTCGGCGGTGTACGCACCGAGGAGCTCCAGTTCAACGAGAAGACACTTTGGAGCGGTCCTGCAAACACAGTAGGTGCAGCCAGTGGTAACCGTACATTCATGAACTTCGGTTCATTGTTTATCGCAAACAACGACAACTCTGTTTACGAGGGTGTTACAGACTATGTACGCTACCTCGACATTGAGGAGGGTATCGCAGGTGTCGAGTTCAAGAACGCCAACGGTACAAAGCAAGTACGCAAGTACTTCAGCTCTGCTCCCGACCAGGTAATCGCAGGTCAGTACAAGACAGAGGGCGAGGATAAGCTCAACCTTACATTCATGCTTGAGCCGGGTACCGGTATCGGTGCAGGCGCAGTTACATACAACGCTGACGGTACTGCCGAGTTTACCGGTGCAATGACCGTTAAATATGCTGCACGCTTGCATGTTGTTGCCGATGAGGATGCAACAGTAACTGCATCGGGTAAAGGTATCACCGTGAAGAACGCAACTGAGGTTACATTCTACCTCAAGGGCGCTACAAACTTCAACGGCGATATGGAGGTTCTCAACAACTACTTCACAACAGAGGATGCTGCTCAGGTCAACGAGCGCGTGAAGGGTGAGATTGAGGCTGCACAGGCAAAGGGCTTTGCTGCTGTTGAGGCTGCACATGTTGCCGATTTCACAGCAATCACCAAACGCATGACATTCGACCTTGGTCTTACAACTCCGACTGTTGACACAAAGACATTGGTTGATACATACTATCCAAACAACGCTAACGCCAACAGCACAAAGAACGACCACCTGTTCCTCGAGCAGTTGTACTTCCACTATGGCCGTTACTTGGCTATCAGCTCAAACCGCAAGCCTATCGCGGCTCCTAATACTCTTCAGGGTATCTGGAACGACCGTGGAGCCGATTCTCCATGGAACTCTGACATCCACACAAACATCAACATCCAGATGAACTACTGGCCAACAGAAATCACTAACCTCAGTGACCTTCACAAGCCATTCGTAAACTTCATCATCCGTGGTGCACAGAGCGAGGGCTGGAAGAAGGTAGGTCAGCAGTACAATGCAGGCCATGGCTGGAGCGTGCTCACAGAATCTTCACTCTACAACAGTATGAGTACATGGGGTAGCAACTACCTCGTTGCCAATGTATGGTATACAAGCCACTTGTGGATGCACTGGCGTTATACACAGGATAAGGAGTTCCTGAAGAAGGCATTCCCTGTAATGTGGGATTGCGCCGAGTTCTGGTTCCACCGTCTTATCAAGGACCGTCGCGTTTACGACGATACATATGTTGCTCCCGATGAGTTCAGTGCCGAGCAGCACGGTAACGAGAAGGAGGACGGTACAGCTCACGCACAGCAGATGATCAGCTACCTGTTCCAGAATTTGAACGAGGCTATTGAGATTCTTGGTGCAAACGAGTTGGGTCTTTCACAGGCCGACCTCGACAAGCTTGCTCTCTACCTGGAGAAGACAGATAATGGCTTGCACACCGAGACATACGATGGCGCTTGGGGTAATCCTTTCAACGGCGTTAAGACAGGTGATATCCTGCTCCGCGAGTGGAAGTACTCTCCTTATTCAGTAGGTGAGAGAGGCCACCGTCACATCTCACACTTGATGGCATTGTTCCCAATGGACCAGATTACTCCAGAGAGCGAGTATTTCGTTCCTGCTGTGAATGCCCTCAAGCACCGTGGTGATGCCGCTACAGGTTGGTCAATGGGCTGGAAGGTTAACCTCTGGGCCCGTGCACAGGATGGTGACCATGCTCACATCATCATCAAGAATGCATTGAAGCACTCAACAACATACGGTACAGACCAGGGTCAGGGTGGTATCTACTACAACCTCTTCGACTCACACGCTCCATTCCAGATTGACGGTAACTTCGGAGTATGTTCAGGTATTGCCGAGATGCTCCTTCAGAGTGCACACGGTTACATTAACATTCTCCCTGCAATGCCTGCTGTTTGGAAGAAACAGGGTACTGTAACAGGTATGAAGGCAATGGGTAACTTCACAGTTGACTTCAACTGGTTGGATGGCAAGTGCCAGAAAGCTACCATCACAAGCAACGCAGGTGCCGAGCTCAAGGTACGTTGCAAGGTTGGTGCCATGGAACTTGCAAAGGCAAAGATTACTGTAGAGGGTAAGGAAGTTGGCGTGACTGTTGACGAGCACGGTATTGTAACAATCTCATGTGCAAAGGACGAGGTTGTTGAGATTGACTTCACAACCGAGACTTCAATTGAAGCCGTTGCTGCCAGTAATGTAAAGAATGGCGCAATCTATGACCTTCAGGGTCGCCGCGTGCAGGCTGCTCCTGTCGGTCAGGTATACATCCAGGACGGTGTAAAGAAATTCAACAAGTAATCAGGTAAATAAAATTTAACAAGCGGGAGAGCTATGATTTCATGGCTCTCCTGTTTTTTTATATTAAAATATGTAATATATTTGCCAACAAGAGTAAATATATTAATTATAACTAATTATAACCATGAAAAAATTAATGTTATTCCTTGTGTCATTGTTCCTCACTGCAGGTGTCGTGGCACAAATTGATACGAAGAAAGAGTATCGTATCAAATCAAAATCTGTTGGTAATTATTTGACCATTGGTACATCAAATGCAAATACACACGGTCATGTTTATGGTGATGCCAAAAGTGAAAGCCAGGACCAGATTTTTAAATTCATTGAAGCCGGTTCAGGTCAATATTACTTGAAGTCGGTTACAGGTAAATACTTTTCTTATTATGGAACTGGTCAGGGTTGGAATGTAAACTATGCAACCAGTGAAAGTCAGGCATTAGCTATGACTTTTGAGTCAGCAGGTGAAAATATTTACAAAATCAAATGTTATAACCCTGCAAAAAAAGAAAATTTATACTTTAAGTATGAGCATGTATCCGCATCCGGTAAGTATCATCCTTTTTGTGATGCAAAAGACGGTGAACTATGGGAACTTGAGCAGGTTATTTCAGGAGATATAAATATTGTAGTACTTGGAACAACCGACGCTTCTGCAGGTGTTGTTTACGACGGTGTAGAATACAAGAATGGTGCAGCCTTGAATGCCGGTAGTTCTTTTAGCAAAGCCGACTTCAGTGCAATACCTGTGGATGGTATGCATTCTGTTGTAAATATAGAAGAAAACAACCTTTATGTAAGCTACTTTAGCAATAGTACAAAGTTCTATATTGTAAAAAACCATCCAACCGACGGTAACTACATGAGCTTGAACCCTGATTATTGCAATGGTGCGAACCTGAAATTGACAAACAGAATTATGCCAAAGGACAATCGTGGTCTTTGGATGTTCGAGGCACAGTCTGACGGTGGTTATAAGATATACAACTACTCGACCGGACTTTCAAAGGTGTTGGGAATGACCGGTAGTGGAGCCGATGCGCGTGCATCAATGGTTGACCGCGACAACACATCCCATTCAACTGTTTTCGACGGTACAATCAATTTCGACGGCACAGAATCGTATATGAAGATTAAAGGCAGTGCGAATAATTACTGGAATAAACGCAATGATGGAAATGGTGGCGGTCACCTTGCTTTGTGGGACGACGCCGGCGCACTCAGTGATGCCGGAAGTACATTCTTTATGAACGAGGCCGACTACACCAAGTTCCCCGATGAGTATAAATTCGAATACACACCCGATAATGCCAACACGCTGTGGTACAAGACATCTGCAAAAACAGGTGGTTCAAGTAACGCATGGCAGGAGTATGCATTGCCATTGGGTAACGGTGAACTTGGATGTATGGTGTTCGGCGAGGTGCAGCGCGAGGAGATACAGTTCAATGAGAAGACACTGTGGAGCGGTCCTGCAAACACCATCGGTGCCGGCGGCGGTAATCGCACATTCGTGAATTTCGGTTCACTGTTCATCACCGACAACAATTCACAGTCGGCAAGCGACTATGTGCGTTACCTCGACCTTGAGGAGGGTGTTGCCGGTGTGGAGTTCAAAAAAAGCAACGGTACAAGACAGGTGCGCCGATATTTCAGTTCTGCTCCCGACTCTGTTATTGTGATTAATTACCGGAACGAGGGTGACGAGAAGTTGAATCTTACATTCACCCTTACACCTTGCAACGATATCAGTGCAGGCAGTGTGAAATATGAAAATGGAACAGCGTCGTTTACAGGAGCTATGGAGGCTGTGAAATATGCGGCCCGAGTGCATGTAGCTGCCGACAACGGTGCAACTGTAAGCACTGCTTCGAACGGAATTACAGTAAGTAATGCAACAGAGGTTACATTCTTCCTCAAAGGCGGTACAAACTTCAACGGTGATATGGATGTCTTCACCAACTATTTCACCAACGAGAATCAGAATGATGTGAACAATCGTCTTAAGGCTGAACTTGAAATTGTGGCGGCTAAAGATTATCAAACTATAGAGGCAGCACATGTAGCAGACTTCACCGCAATCACCAATCGTATGACCTTCAATCTTGGTCTTGAAACTCCAAAGGTTGATACAAAGACATTGATTGATAACTATTACCCAAATAACCAGAACGGAACCAGCACTGAGAACGACCACTTGTTCCTTGAGCAGCTCTATTTCCATTATGGCCGTTACCTGGCTATCAGCTCAAACCGCAAGCCCATTGCAGCTCCAAACAACCTGCAGGGTATCTGGAACAACCTTGGTCGCGCCGCTTCCCATAATGTATGGAACTCTGATATCCACACAAATATCAATATTCAGATGAACTATTGGCCTACAGAGGTTACAAACCTCAGCGACCTTCACAAGCCATTCGTGAACTTCATCATCCGTGGTGCACAGAGCGAGGGCTGGAAGAAAGTGGCCCAGCAATATAACAACAATAGCCCGGGTTGGAGTGTGCTTACAGAGTCTTCACTCTACAACAGTATGAGTACATGGGGTAACAACTACCTCGTAGCCAACGTGTGGTACACAAGCCACTTGTGGACACACTATCGCTATACACAGGACAAGGAGTTCTTGCGCAAGGCATTCCCCGTGATGTGGTCATGTGCCGAGTTCTGGTTCCACCGTCTCAAGAGTGTCAACGGTGAATACCTCGCTCCAAACGAGTATTCACCCGAGCACGGACCTGGTCATAACAATACTACCGGCGAGGATGGCACAGCCCATGCACAGCAGATGATAAGCTACCTGTTCCAGAATCTTAAGGATGCCATTGAAATACTCGGTGCCAATACCTTGGATATTTCAGAGGCCGACATTGCAAAGTTGAACGATTATCTTGCAAAGACAGATAAAGGTCTTGCAACCGAAACATGCCAGCAGCCCAACAATGGTGTAAACTATGGCGATGTATTGCTCCGCGAGTGGAAGTATTCTGCACACACAAGAGGTGAATTGGGACACCGTCACATGTCGCACCTTATGGCTCTTTATCCAATGGATCAGATTACACCCGAGAGCGACTACTTTAAACCTGCTGTAAATTCTTTGCAGCATCGTGGTGACGCCGCTACGGGTTGGTCAATGGGTTGGAAAGTTAACCTTTGGGCACGTGCTCAGGACGGTGACCATGCACACATCATTATAAAGAATGCATTGCAGCATGCAGGTGGTAACGGTGGTGTTTATTACAACTTGTTCGACGCGCACCCACCATTCCAGATTGACGGTAACTTCGGTGTATGCTCGGGTATAGCCGAGATGCTCATGCAGAGTGCACACGGTTACATCAATATCCTCCCTGCATTGCCTACAGTCTGGAAGAAACAGGGTGCCGTAACAGGCATGAAGGCTATCGGTAACTTTACTGTTGACTTCAGCTGGGCCGATGGCAAGTGCCAGAAGGCAACCATCACAAGCAATGCCGGCGCCGAACTCAAGGTACGCTGCAAGATTGGTGCCATGGAGCTTGCAAAGGCCAAGGTTACCGTTGACGGTAAGGAGGTTGGCGTGACAGTCGGCGAGCACGGTATTGTAACAATCCCATGTGCAAAGGACGAGGTTGTTGAAATCGACTTCACAACCGAGACTTCAATCGCTCCTGTTGTTATCGGCAATGCAAATAACGGCGCAATCTACGACCTCAGCGGTCGCCGCGTGCTGGATGCCCCGGCCGGTAAGGTCTACATCCAGGACGGTGTAAAGAAATTCAACAAGTAATCTCTTTATAACGATATTAAAATACTACATCCACCGAAATTCGGCGGATGTAGTATTTTTGTGCATCAATTGTAAATGTTGCGTTTATATCCTTGTGGTTCCGTGAAAGCAACGTCGTTCTACCTCGTTTTTCACATAGCCGACTCTTTGTTCTTTAAAGAGTCTTGTCGATTGTCGGTTGGTGCATTAAAGCATGTTCTGCTTTTTCAACTCTTCTGCTACCACGAGCAGTTCGTCATACCACTCCTGGCCAAAGCGTTCGATGAGCGGTTCTTTCAGGAACTCATAGGCTTTGACGCCTTTGCGGCGGCCTTTGATGAAGGCGCTGCTGCAGACATCCCACTTATGCAGGTTTACACCCACAAAGTCACCCACTTTTTTTAGGCGCACGGGATAGAGGTAACACGAAATGGGTTTGCGCCATGGGGTGCGGCCCTCGCGAAAGGCCTTCTCGATGAGGCATATGCAGCAGCCGTTCTCGTCGCGCGAAGCAAAGACGCAGTCCTTGCCGTTGACGATGGACGTAACGAGGTCACCATCGCGGTCGTTGTATACAACACCCTGTTCCTCGACAACGGCACGTGCCTCGGGGGTCATCTCGTCCTCGATGGCCTCGAGTGCCTCTTCAAGTTTTTCAACCTCTTCCATAAGCACCGGTGCACCGGCATCGCCCTCGACACAGCAGATGCCCTTGCAGTGCGAGAAGTTGCAGAAGAAATACTCCTGAAAAAGGTCGAACGAAACTATTGTATCTCCAATTTGTACCATATAATTCTATTTTTTGCAAAATCTTATTTACCGAACTCCCGCCCGCTCCGCTCGTCCCTCTTTCGCAAAGAGGGACAGTTTTTTACACTGCTCAACGTACAATTTACATGAAGGGGAATAGAAATCAAATATATTATCTCCAACCTAGAATTGCCTGCGCCAAGTTATCCCGTTTAATTTGCCCGCGCACATTTGAACAGCTCTTTTAAAAAACAACTGGAGGTGACTCAAAAGTCCCTTTTTAAGACATCGCACCCTCGTCAGAGTATATTCTGGCGAGGGTATTTGCTTTGTATATATCACTTTTGGGTCAGCCTCAAGCCGTTTACGGCAGGGAGTTCGACCCCGTTTCGTTGTATCAGATAAGCGCCTTACCGGTCATGTCGGCAGGTGCCTCCAAGCCCATAATCTTGAGGATTGTTGGAGCAACGTCGGCAAGGATACCGTCCTCGATGGTTGCGTTCTCCTGGTTAGTCACATACACACAAGGAACTGGGTTCAATGAGTGTGCTGTGTTTGGTGAACCGTCGGCATTAACCGCGTTGTCGGCGTTACCGTGGTCGGCAATGATGATTGACTCGTAGCCGTGGTTGCGTGCTGCCTCAATGACATCCTTCAAGCAAGCGTCAACGGCAAGCACTGCCTTCTCAATAGCGCTGTACACACCTGTGTGGCCCACCATGTCACCGTTAGCGAAGTTAACGACGATGAAGTCGAACTTCTCGCTGTTGATTTCGTTAACCAGCTTCTCCTTAACCTCGTATGCGCTCATCTCGGGCTGCAGGTCATATGTTGCAACCTTTGGCGATGGAACAAGAATACGCTCCTCACCCTCGTATGGAGCCTCGCGACCACCGTTGAAGAAGAATGTTACGTGAGCATACTTCTCGGTCTCGGCAATGTGCAGCTGCTTCATGCCCTGCTTTGCGATGAACTCGCCGAGTGTGTTCTCAACATTCTCCTTGTCGAAGAGGATGTGTACACCGGTGAACTTGGCATCGTATGGAGTCATGCAGTAGTACTGCAGGCCGGGGATTGTGTGCATACCCTCGGCAGGCATGTCCTCCTGTGTGAGAACAACTGTAAGCTCCTTTGCACGGTCGTTGCGGTAGTTGAAGAAGATTACTGCATCGCCCTCGCCAATGCGGCCGTCGAAGTTTGTGTTAACGATTGGCTTGATGAACTCATCGGTAACGCCCTCCTCGTATGACTCCTTAACGGCAGCAACCATGTCGGCTGCAGGCTTACCCTCGCCGCTGACGATGAGGTCGTAAGCAATCTTCACACGCTCCCAACGCTTGTCGCGGTCCATTGCATAGTAACGGCCAACTATTGTAGCCAGCTTGAGACCCTTTGATGTCAAATCCTCGATGAAGCCCGCACCGCTCTTGGGGTCGGTGTCACGGCCATCCATAAAGCAGTGTACATAAGCGTTCTCGACGCCCTGCTCGGCTGCGAACTTGTACATTGCCTCGAGGTGCTCGAGTGAGCTGTGTACACCACCGTCCGATGTCAAGCCCATGAAATGGAGCTTCTTGCCGTTAGCCTTTGCATACTCAACAGCTGCAACTAACTGTGGGTTTTGTGCGATAGTGCCATCGGCAATGGCACGGTTTATCTTGAGCAAATCCTGATATACCACGCGGCCGCCACCGATGTTGAGGTGACCCACCTCGCTGTTACCCATCTGGCCAGCGGGAAGACCTACGTTCTCACCGCTCGCCTGGAGCTGTGATGTGGGGTATACAGATGTCAAATGATCCCAGTAAGGGGTTGGTGTATTGAAGATTACATCACCCTTGCCGTGGTTACCAACACCCCAGCCGTCGAGAATTACCAATAATGCTTTGTTTGCCATAGTATTTAATGTTTAAATTTTTAATGATTTCCATTGCCACAAGAACAGCCGTGACAACGGCATTATAAAAAATGCGGCGCAAAGATACAATATTTTATTCAGTAGCAAGGTACAAAAACGTGAAAAATGCACAAAACAGACAACAAAAAGTCAATATTATTTAAAATAAACAAATAAAAAGATAAAAAGGGAGCTCATTGGGGGAAAGATGGCGAAAAATAGGTATCTTCGCAGAAATTTATATAATTCAGGATAATAGCGTACACGCTTGCGCAAAGTAAAGAAGATATGCAACATCCGTTACACCTTTTCAACTACTGCCCCAAATGCGGCAGCAACGACTTCAGGGAGAACGACTTCAAGTCGAAACATTGCGGCAGCTGTGGCTTCACATACTACTTTAACCCGCTGGCAGCCACAGTGGGAATAATAACCAACGACAAGGGCGAGGTGCTGGTGGCACGCCGTGCCAAAGAGCCGGCAAAAGGCACGCTCGACCTGCCCGGCGGCTTCTGCGACAGCTACGAGACTGCCGAGGAGGGTGTGATGCGCGAGATTGAGGAGGAGACCGGGCTGAAAGTAATTGCCACACGCTACCTGTTCAGCATACCCAACACATATATGTACTCGGGCATGGAGCTGCACACTATGGACATGTTCTTCCAGTGCACGGTTGAGGATGCCGACGCGCTCACTGCCGACGATGACGTTGCCTCACTGCAGTGGATTGCCTTCGACAACCTGCGTAGCGAGGATTTCGGGCTCGCATCAATAAAAAAGGCCATTGACAAACTTAAGGAATTTAAAAACACTTTACTATAAGATGAAAAGAAGCATTGTTCTACTGTTATGTGCCCTTGCCGGATTTACGGCTACGGCACAGACCGACAACAGGAAGGGGCTCATTGACGAGTGCCAGCGCCTGTATGCCGACGGCGAGTATGCCACAGCGCTCACCGTGCTCGAAAAGATTGACACCAAGGGGCTCGGCGGCGAGAAGCTGCAGGAATTCAAACTGTTGAGAGCGCTCACTGTATATGAGAACAACGTTCTCGAAGGACGCGCCATGCTGTTCCAGTACCTCGCCGAATACCCCGAGAGCGCAAAACGCGAACTGCTCAACTGCTACATTGCACAATCCTACTACCACACAGGCAACTACGACCAAGCATGCCAGTGGTTCGCGCAATGTAACATGAAGCGCCTCGCCCCAGCACAGCGCGACAAGGCCACACTGCTCTATGCCCTGTCACTGCTCAACTGCGGCAATGAGGGAGCGGCAGAGAACCTGCTCACCGGCCTGTCAATCACAAGCAAGGAGTGCAGCAAGGATGCCGCGTTCTACCTTGCCGTCATCAACTACAACCGCGGCAACCTCGACGAGGCATATAATGGATTCCGCAACTTTGAGCTGGACGAGAAGTACTGTGGTGAATCGCAATACTACATCACCGGTATATGGCTGAAAAAGGGAGAGGCGGCACGTGCCGCAAGCGAAGCCAGAATGTATCTCGACAAAAACAACCCGACCGTCACGGAATATTACCGCATGTACCAGATGCTTGGTGCAGCTGAGTTCATGCAGGGCAATTATAAGGAGGCGGCAAAAGCCCTCACAACATACGTGGAGAACTACCACACGCCACAGCGCATTGCCCTTTATCAGTTGGGAGCAAGCCTTTACGCGGCAGGCGAACTCGACAAGGCCATGCAGCAGCTTGTAAATTGCGTGGACGGCGAGGATGCCATTACACAGAGCGCACTGCTGCACATAGGTCTCATACACCTTGAGAAGGGCAACAGCAACAGCGCCCGCATGGCACTGGAGCAGGCCGCCACAATGACCCACGACGACAAGGTGCGCGAGGAGGCACTCTACAACTACGCGCTGTGCATACACCAGACACGCTACTCTCCATTTGCCGAGAGTGTGAAGACATTCGAGCAGTTCCTCAATGACTACCCCCAATCGAAGCATGCCGACAAGGTGAGCGAATATCTTATCGAGGTGTATAACAACACACGTAACTACAACGTGGCACTGCAGTCGATAAACAAGATAAAGAGCCCGGGAGACAAGATTCTCGAGGCAAAGCAGAACATTCTCTACCGCCTTGGCGTACAGGAGTTCATAAACGGCAACATGGACGGCGCAATAGACTACATGAACAGTTCGCTGAACCTTGCGAAGTTCAATGCCGTGACACAGAGCAACGCGCTGTTCTGGAAAGGCGAGGCACTGTTCCGCAAGGGCGACATTACCGGAGCGCGCCGTTGCTACACCCGCGCAACAGGCAACAGCCTTGCGATATACGGCATTGGATATACACACTTTGTCGAGGGACAATACAACGAGGCGCTCAAGGAGTTCATGCGCTTTGCAAAGAGTGCCGACGCGGATGACCGCGAGACACTGTCCGACGCATACAACCGCATTGCCGACTGCCACTTCTACCAAAGAGATTTCAACACAGCCGGCGAATACTATGCAAAGGCAGCAAACACCTTCAACAAGAATGCCGACTACTCGCTCTACCGCTATGCACAGATACAGAGCCTGAAGGAGAACCACACCGAGAGCCAGAACACGCTGAAGCGCCTGATAAGCAAGTTTCCCGACAGCCCGCACACCGAGCAGGCGCTCTATGAGATGGGACGCAGCTACATAAAGCAGGAGAAACACCGCGAGGCCATAAACACATACAACAAGCTCATTGCCGGCTTCCCCAACAGCGCAACAGCGCGCCGTGCAATGGCCGAGAGAGCAATGATATACAACTCAATCGGCGACAGGGACAACGCTTTGAAGGCATACAAGGAGATTATTGAGAAATACCCCGGCAGCGAAGAGGCACAGGTGGCAAAGGAGGACCTGAAGAGCATATATGTAGACATGGGCAGGGTTGACCTGTTTGCCGAGTATGTTGCAGGCACAAGCGGCATGCAGCCAGTGGAGAGCAGCGAGATTGACACGCTCACATACATCGCGGCCGAAAAAGCATACAGCCGTGGAGAGCTCGAGGTTGCAAAGAAGGCTTTTGAGGAGTACCTGCAGAAGCACCCTGCCGGAGCATTCAGGCTCAACAGCTACTACTACAAGGGCGTGATATGCTACAACCAGGGCGACGAGGACGAGGCGCTTGAGAACTTTGAGAAAGTACTTGAGTTCCCCGCCAACCAGTACCGCGAGGAGGCTATGATTGTGACAGCCGACATATACTACAACAACTCGGCGCTTGAGAAGGCAAGCGTGCTCTACAAGGAGATTGCGGCAAACAGCAACAACGAGGCGCGCCGCAAGACTGCACTCACAAGGGTGTTGTATATTGCCATTGAGCAGGGCAACAACAACGACATCGTCGAGTATGCCACAAAGGTGGAGAGCCTGCCGGGTATATCTCCCGAGACATTGCGTGAGGCGGCTTTCAGCCGCGCGAAAGCAAATCTTGCATTGGGCAACCGTGACAAGGCATTCGAGGAACTCGACGCACTTGCCGCAGACACCAGGACAAAAGAGGGTGCCGAGGCAAAATTCCTTGTGGCACAGATGCTGTTCGAGGAGGAGAGCTATGACTTCTGCGAGGACGAAATAAACGACTTCATAGAGATGAGCACCCCGCACACATACTGGATGGCGCGCAGTTTCATACTGTTGGCCGACCTCTACACCACACAGGGCAAGACCATGGAGGCAAAGCAATACTTGCTCTCGTTGCAGAACAACTATGACGGCGATGACGACATTGCCGGAATGATTGCCGAGCGATTGGAGAAATTATCAACAGAAAACAAACAGAAATAACGGAATATGAAAAAAGCGCTTTTATTTATTTCGGCATTGATAGTGTCGGGGGCGGTTGTTGCACAGACCGACGGAAAGAATGCTGTGGTGAATGTGGAGAACGACTACACCCCCGAGGTCATTGAGGTGACAAAGAAGAGTTTCACTCCAAAGGATGACACAAAGCTGCAGGGCGAACCCATGAAAATTGTATTCTCGAAGAGCGGAGAGACCTACGATGGCTTCACCAGCGAAATAGACATCAAGGACGCAATACCGCAGAAAGAGAAGGCACAGCCGGGATACTTGAGATTGGGATATGGATTCACAAACGACATGGATGCCAAGGCGGCCTACCGCATGAGCGTAGGTAAACAAGGAGCCCTGAAGGCCTATGCGGGGCTTGACGGCTACAGCTGCAAGGTTGGCGGAATGGCAGAGGAGTGGAACTCGCGCCTGTTCAAGACCAAAGTAGGTGCCGGCTACACCCACCGTTTCAAGGGTCTCTCAATGGGCATTGACGGTACATTCAGGAACAATGTGTTCAACTACCAGAGCACCCCTGTTGCCGACCCGGCACAACAGCTGCTGCCCGGTACCGACAAGCAGGAGGGGCAGGGCTACAAAGTGGCAGTGAGCGGTGTGTCGAACCTGTCGGGAGCTTTCTCATATACCTTTGACGGCGACATTGAATACGTCACACGCCGCTACTCACAGGGCAAGGAGGCGCGCATTGGCGAGATGCGCTACGGCATAGGCGGCGGCATAGGCTACGAGTTGATGACCAAGTACGTAAGCAACGTAGGCGCCAACCTGCGCATGGATGCCTTCACCTACAACACTCCACTCAAGAGCTCAGGCAAAGGCTACGGAAACCTCTTCTCTATTGACGTGGACCCATACACACTGCTCAAGCTGGGAAAATGGAACTTGAAGGCGGGTGTGAAGATGAACTTCGTGACACACGGTAGCGCTATCTTTGCCATAGCGCCGGACATCAAAGCTCATAGCAACATCAGGGAGAACATTACCGTGTTCGGCAACATAACAGGCGGTAGAACAGAGAACAGCTTTGCAAAGCTTGAGGGTAGAACACCATATTGGGGCTTTGACGGGAACAACAAGAAACTGAAACCTACATACAGGATTGTAGATGTGAACCTTGGCACACGCATATCGTTCGAGCCGCTGTCGATTGGCTTCAGTGCGGGATATGCCTACACAAAGGACGACATAATACAGGTAATGGAACAGAAGGAAGCTCTTGTTTACTCGAACTTTGCACAGGACAACACACACCATGTTTTTGCAACACTGAACCTGGGGTATGACCTGCGCGGATGGCTTAAACTCTCGGCCGACACAAGATACAACTATTGGGACTGCAAGGACAACACCCTGCTGATTATGAAACCCGAGGTTGCCGTAAACCTTAATGCCGAAGCAAGAATAATTGAAGACCTGACTTTGAGAGTAGGATATAACTACACACTCTACACAAAGACCGACAACGGACTCATGACCGACAACGGACGCATGGCCGACAAGCACGACTTGCATGCGCGCGTGAGCTACCGGATAAACAATCGCTTCGGTGCCTACATACAGGGCAACAACCTGCTCAACTGCAAGTATTACGAATATGCAGGTTACATGACCCGCGGCGCAAGAGGCTCGCTGGGAGCAACGATGAACTTCTAAAGCGGAAAGCAGAAAACTGAAAGGTGAAAGCTCGTGCGAGCGGCAGCAGGTTCAAGCACACGAAGTGCGGTTAAAGGTAGAAAGCGCGATTCGCGCTTTCTACCTTTAACATTCAACATTCCAGTTTCCCGCTTTCACTTTTCATCTTTCACCTTATTACATTCCACCTTTTTAAAATAATATATTATTTTAGGGAGAACGGGGTGAAAATCTTTTCATTTTTTACGTCTTTTTGATTTTAATATACGGGAAACTTTTCTACTTTTGCGGCAAAATTGAAACGTGTTTCAGCACTATGTATAAAAATCTGGTAATAGTTGAGTCACCCGCCAAGGCTAAGACAATTGAAAAATTCCTTGGCAAGGAGTACAAGGTGTTGTCCAGTTACGGACACATCTGCGATTTGAAGAAGAAGGAGTTCAGTATAAACACCGAGACATTTGAACCGCTATATGAGATTCCCGCCGAGAAGGAGAAGCTTGTAAGCAGCCTCAGGAGCGAGGTGAAGAAGGCCGACATGGTTTGGTTGGCATCCGATGAGGACCGCGAGGGAGAGGCTATCAGCTGGCACCTGTTCACCGAGCTTGGGCTCACACCCGAAAAGACAAAGCGCATCGTGTTCCACGAGATTACCAAGAATGCCATTCAGGCAGCCATTGAGAACCCCAGAGAGATTGACATAAACCTTGTATATGCACAGCAGGCGCGCCGTGTGCTCGACCGCATTGTGGGTTTCAAGCTGTCGCCCGTGCTGTGGCGCAAGGTGAAGCCCGCCCTATCGGCAGGCCGCGTGCAGAGCGTTACCGTGCGACTTATTGTTGAGCGCGAACGCGAAATAAACAAGTTCGTGAGCGAGAGCGGCTACCGCGTGACGGCACAGTTTGAGCTGCCGGGCGAGGATGGCGAGAACAACGTGCTGAGCACTGAGCTTTCAAAGCGTTTCAAGACAAAGGAGGAGGCCGAGGCATTCCTCGCTACATGCAAGGAGAGCACATTCACAATTGAGGATGTGAGCACCAAGCCACTGAAAAAGAGCCCTGCTGCACCGTTCACCACATCGACACTGCAACAAGAGGCCGCACGCAAACTGGGCTTCACAGTGTCGCAGACAATGATGGTGGCACAGAGACTGTACGAATCGGGATACATCACATACATGCGTACCGACTCGGTGAACCTCTCGTCGCTGTGCATCGGCTCGTGCAAGGAGGTTGTTACAGAGATGTTTGGTCAGGAGTACCACAAGAGCCGCAATTACTCGACACGCACAAAGGGTGCACAGGAGGCTCACGAGGCCATACGCCCCACATACATGAGCAATACCACAATCGAAGGCACAGTGCCCGAGAAGAGACTATACGAGCTTATATGGAAGCGCACATGCGCCTCGCAGATGGCCGATGCACAGGTTGAGAAGACAACCGTGAGCATTGCCATCAGCGGACACAGCGAGACATTTGTGGCAACAGGCGAGGTGACAGTGTTCGACGGTTTCATCAAGGTATACCGCGAGAGCACCGACGACGAGAACAGCGGCGACCTGCCCGCAATCCCCGCAGTGCGCAAGGGCGACATGCTTACCACAAAGGAGATTGTGGCTACAGAGCGCTTTACACAGCACCAGCCACGCTACACCGAGGCAAGCCTTGTGCGTAAACTCGAGGAGCTCGGTATCGGACGCCCGTCAACATATGCCCCCACCATAAGCACAATACAGCAGCGCGGATATGTGGAGAAGGGCAACAAGACAGGCGAGACACGCACATACAACATAATTACACTGAAGAACGGCAAGATTACCGCCAAGGAGGGCAAGGAGACCGTTGGTGCCGAGAAGGGCAAGCTGCTGCCAACAGACATTGGTATAGTTGTGAACGACTTCCTTTTCGAGTACTTCCCCGAGATTATGGACTACAACTTCACCGCTACCGTGGAGAAGGAGTTCGATGAGATTGCCGACGGCAAGAGACATTGGGCCGACCACATTTCGGTCTTCTACAGGGAGTTCGAGCCAAAGGTGGACAGCATAATACAGACAAAGAAGGAGCACAAGGTGGGTGAGCGCGTGCTTGGCAACGACCCTGCCACAGGCAAACCCGTATCGGTAAAAATAGGCCGCTTCGGCCCCATTGTGCAGATTGGTTCGGCAAGCGACGAGGAGAAGCCGCGCTTTGCACAGATGAAGCCCGGCCAGACACTGGAGACAATAACTCTTGAGGAGGCGCTTGGCCTGTTCAGCCTGCCACGCACACTTGGCGAGCTCGACGGACAGACAATAACCATTGGCGCAGGCCGCTTTGGATCATACATAAAGGTGGGCGATGCCTATGTTTCACTGCCAAAGACACACGACCCGCTTGCCGTTACCCTTGAGGAGGCTACAGAGCTCATTGAGGCAAAGCGCAAGAGCGAGGCCGAGAGGATAATAAAGACATTTGACGAGGAGCCAGAAATGCAGGTGCTCAACGGCCGCTTCGGCCCCTACATTGCATACAATGGAAGCAACTACAAGCTGCCAAAGAGCGTTACCCCGGCCGAGCTTACACTGGAGGAGTGCCGCGAGATTGTGAGCAAGCAGCAGGAGGGCGGAAAGACTCCTGCCAAGAGAAAATATACAAAGAAGAGCAAATGACACGCATATTCCTGACCGGGTATATGGGCTCGGGCAAGACCACGCTGGGACGCGCCCTTGCCGCCGACATGGGCATAGAATTCATTGACCTTGACCACTACATAGAGCAACGCTACCGCAAGAGCATAGCACAGCTGTTTGCCGAGAAGGGCGAGGAGGGATTCCGCGAGGTTGAGCGCCGCATACTGCACGAGGTGGGTGAGTTCGAGGATGTGATAATATCCACAGGCGGCGGAACACCATGCTTCTTCGACAATATTGAATATATGAACGCACAGGGCACCACGGTTTACCTTGACGTGCCCGTGGAGAGGCTGCACATAAGGCTGTGCATCGCACGCAACAAGCGCCCGCTGATAAAGGACAAGAACGACGAGGAGCTGATGACATTCATCATAGAGCAGCTTGCAAAACGTGCACCGCACTACAGCAGGGCGCAGCACTCGTTCAGGGCCGACCGGCTGGAGGACACCATGCAGGTGAAGGAATCGGTAGAGGCCTTCCGCCGGCAGTTTGCTGTTTAAAAAAGAACAAAAGAGAGACAAACCATTAATAAACCGACATCAAACACCACTTACAAAATGAAAAAATGGCGCATTGAGGATTCGGAGGACCTCTACAACATCAACGGTTGGGGAGCATCCTATTTCAGCATCAACGATAAAGGAAATGTTGCTGTTACACCAAAGAAGGACAGCGTGAAGGTTGACCTTAAAGAGTTAATGGATGAGTTGCAGCTGCGCGACGTGGCTGCACCGGTGCTCATACGTTTCCCGGACATTCTGGACAACCGCATCGAGAAGATTGCGGGCTGTTTCAAGATTGCTGCCGAGGAGTACAACTACAAGGGCGAGAACTTCATTGTCTACCCCATCAAGGTGAATCAGATGCGCCCGGTGGTTGAGGAGATTACAAGCCACGGCAAGCGCTACAACATTGGACTGGAAGCGGGTTCGAAGCCCGAGCTGCACGCCGTAATCGCCATGAACACCGACAGTGACTCGCTCATAATATGCAACGGCTACAAGGATGACAGCTACATTGAGCTTGCCCTGCTGGCACAGAAGATGGGACGCCGCATTTTCCTTGTGGTGGAGAAGCTCAACGAGCTCAAGCGCATTGCAAAGATTGGCAAGCGCATGGGTGTGCGCCCCAACATTGGTATCCGCATAAAGCTTGCATCGGAAGGCAGCGGCAAGTGGGAGGAGAGCGGCGGCGACGCAAGCAAGTTCGGCCTCACATCGAGCGAACTGCTCGAGGCACTTGAGATTCTTGAGAAGTACGACATAAAGGATTGCCTGCGCCTGATACACTTCCACATCGGCAGCCAGGTGACACGCATCCGCCACATAAAGACAGCCCTGCGCGAGGCTTCACAGTTCTACGTGCAGCTGCGCAAGCTGGGTTACAACATCGAGTTCACCGACATTGGCGGCGGTTTGGGTGTGGACTACGACGGTACACGCTCATCGAGCAGCGAGAGCAGCGTGAACTACTCTATCCAGGAGTACGTGAACGATGCCATATACACAATGGTTGATGCCGCCGACAAGAACGGCATACCACACCCCAACATCATCACCGAGAGCGGACGCTCCGTGTCGGCTCACCACGCGGTGCTCATCTTTGAGGTGCTTGAGACAGCGGCCCTGCCACAGATGGACGAGGATTGGGAGGTTGCGGCAAATGACCACGAACTTGCAAAGGAGCTTTACAAGATTTGGTGCGAGCTCGACCAGCGTACAATGCTCGAGGCACTGCACGATGCGCAGCAGATTCGCGAGGAGGCGCTCGAACTCTTCAGCCACGGTATCGTTGACCTGAAGACACGCGCGCAGATTGAGAGCATGTTCTGGAGCGTGACACGTGAGATAATGGCAATTGCAAAGAACCTGAAGCACGTGCCCGATGACTTCCGCAAACTGCCCAAGCTGCTTGCCGACAAGTACTTCTGCAACTTCTCGCTCTTCCAGAGCCTGCCCGACAGCTGGGGAATTGACCAGTTCTTCCCAATAATGCCTATCCATCGCCTCGATGAGCGCCCCGACCGCAGCTGTACCATTCAGGACATGACCTGTGACAGCGACGGAAAGATTACCGAGTTCATAGACTACAACAGCAAGGCCGACTCGTTGAAGGTACACCGCGTGAAGTCGAACGAGCCATACTACCTTGGCGTGTTCCTCGTTGGTGCTTATCAGGAGATTCTGGGCGACATGCACAACCTCTTTGGCGACACCAATGCCGTACACGTGAGCGTGGATGACAATGGATACCACATTGACAAGATTATTGACGGCGAGACAATTGCCGACGTGCTCGACTACGTGCAGTACGATGCACGCAAGCTTGTGCGCACATTGGAGCGCTGGGTGACAAGTGCCGTGAAGGACGGACGCATTTCGCTCGAAGAGGGCAAGGAGTTCCTCTCGAACTACCGCTCGGGACTGTACGGATACACATATCTCGACTATTGATGAAGGAGAAGATAACCGTTATAAAGGTTGGAGGAAAAATTGTTGAGGAGGACGCATCACTTGCCGCCCTCCTCGACCGTTTTGCGGCCATCGATGGGCGCAAGGTGCTCATCCACGGCGGCGGACGCTCGGCAACACGCATTGCCGAGAAGCTTGGCATTGAGAGCAGGATGGTCGACGGCCGACGCATAACCGACGAGGAGACCCTGAAGGTCGTAACCATGGTTTATGGCGGACTTGTGAACAAGAGTATCGTTGCCAGCCTGCAGGCGCGCGGAGTGAACGCTCTTGGCCTTACAGGTGCCGACTGCAACATAATCACAGCCCACAAGCGCCCTGTAAAGAGCATTGACTATGGCTTTGTGGGCGACGTAGACCGTGCCGATGGCGACATGCTCTCAAGGCTCATTGAGCAGGGAATAACCCCCATTGTGGCACCGCTGACACACGACGGCAAAGGCACAATACTGAATACCAATGCCGACACCATGGCTGCCGAGACAGCCAAGGCACTGGCAACGCAGTATGACACCACTCTCATATACTGCTTTGAGCTGCCGGGTGTGATGCGCGACCCCGAGGATGCCGTGAGCCTCATCGCCACCATAACGGGCGAGAGCTACAGGCAGCTGCTTGCCGACGGCATAATAAGCGGCGGCATGATTCCCAAGATGGAGAATGCCTTCAATGCCATTGTCAACGGCGTGTCAAAGGTCATCATAACAAAGGCCGATGCCATAGACGGCACACAGGGCACCCACATCATTGCATAAAGGAATGGGAATAACAAAGAGCATAATAGAGCACCCCGAGTGGGGCACAATCATTGTGGCGCGCAACGCAAGGGCGCGCCGCATTATTTTACGTTCCCGCCCCGACGGCATACATCTCACCGTTCCCACACTCGCCACCAAAGGCGACATTGAGAGAGCCATTGCCGACTGCGTGCCCAGGCTGCTGAAAAAGAGCCCCAAGGCAACGGCGCAGCTCATTGACAGGGAGTACAGCATTGTCACCGACAATTTCACGTTCCGCGTAGAAGAACACACGGCAAATGTGTTCCAGATAAGATACAACGGCAAAGAGGCAGTGCTGCTGTGTCCGATGGGCACGTCCTACAGCGATGAAAAGATGCAGCAGTGGCTGCGAGGTGCCGTCACCACAGCCCTCACACGCCGCGCAAAGCAACTGCTGTCTCCGCGGCTAAAGACACTTGCCGGAGAGAAAGGATTCACATACAGCCGCTGCACGGTGCGCAACGTGCACAGCCGCTGGGGCAGCTGCAATGCAAAGGGCAACATAAGCCTGAGCATATACCTTGCACTGCTCCCCGATGAACTCATTGATTATGTGTTGCTGCACGAACTGTGCCACACCGTTGAGATGAACCATAGCGAGAGATTCTGGGCACTGATGGACAAGGTCACAGCCCCCGCCAAAGCAAAGGAACTACGCAAAAGGCTGAAAGGATACAGAACTTGTATTTAAGCGGAAGGGTGAAATCGGAAAGGTGAAAGCTGAAAGCTGCGAGTAAGCGAGTGCAGAGCACAAGTTTACTTGGTGCTATGCCGAGCGTGAGCAGTTTCAATCGCACGAAGTGCGGTTAAAACGGAAAACGCGACGTTTGCATGCAAACGTCTCGTTTTCTACCTTTAACATTCAACCTTTCAGTTTTCACCTTTCACATTTCCGCTTTCCGCTTTCAGCTTTATCGCAAGCCACACCGACAAGGCTGCAAACAGCACAAAGCCTGCAATGCCTGCAGTGCTGTTGGCAACGGCCTGTTCTTCGGTTGCGCCGAACGCTACTGTTGTAACTACTGCAAGGGAGTTGTTGAGCACATGCCCCACAATAACCGACAGCAGGCTGCCTGTGCGGTAATATATCCAGCCCAGCACAATACCAAGGAGAGTGGCATAGACTATCTGCACAGGGTTCATGTGAAAGACTCCGAACACCAATGCTGCCACAACAATTGCCGGCCATGGATGGCCGAAATAGCGCATGAGCGCACCTTGTATCGCACCACGGAAGAGCACCTCCTCAAGCAACGGTCCGAAGAAGGCAAGCCCCATGATGCCCACAGCATTGCGCGAAAGCCCCAGGAATGTATCGCTCATATTATTCTCGAGCGGGAACCACTGCACAAAGATGTTGAGGGCAAACATCGCAGAGAAGACAAGCAGGGTCGACAAGAGAAGCGTGCGCGGCGCTATTGAATGGAGCAAATCCCTACGCAGCCTGTAGAGCCCTGTAAAATGAATGAAAAGCAGCATGGTGAACGATGAGAGGAACAGCCCCCATGCCTGTGCATTCACCACACAGTCTGCCACTGCGGGGTTCTCCTTTAGGAACCGGGCATCACCAAAATGCTGCATGCTTTCAACGGGAAGATTGCACATAAAAGCGGCAACAGCCATCGATACCGTGATTAGCACCACCTGCAACAGATAGTACATTGCCAAAAGAAGGGCAATGGTACCCACAAGACGCAAACTTCTCTTCATATACCTAATCAAATTCCATGTTTCACCATTGCAATGTCCTGCTCTATCTGCAGACGCAGGGCATCCACATTCTCAAAGACCTGTTCTCCACGCAGGCGGCGCACAAACTGCACGGCAATCTCCTTGCCGTATATATCGCTCGCAAAGCCAATTATATGCACCTCGTTGGTGCGCTCCTTGCCGTTGACTGTGGGTTTCATGCCAATGTTCATAACTCCCTTGAAGTGGTTGCCGTCGACCGTAACATCGGTTTCGTAGACACCATCGAGCGGCAGCATCTGCTCTTTGTCGACCGGGGAGATGTTTGCCGTGGGGAAGCCAAGTACGCGCCCAATGCCCGCACCATGAACCACCGTACCCGTCAATGAGTAGCAACGGCCAAGCAAGTGAGTGGCCAAAGCGACATCGCCGGCCGACAGGGCACGGCGCACAGCCGATGAACTCACAGCCGTACCATCCACAACAAACGGCTCTGTACCAAAGACCTCGATACCACACTCCCTGCCCATGGCAATGTACTCCGCCAGCCCCTCGCCGGGTACGGGCTTGCCAAAGTGGTGGTCATAGCCCACGGCAAGCAGCTGCACACCAAGGCGCTCCACAAGCACATCGGCCATGAAACGGGCAGCCGGCATGGATGCCATTGCCTTGTCAAAATTGAGCAGGACGCATATGTCAACGCCGGCGGTCTCAAGCATCTTCACCTTTTCGTGCAGAGGGGTGAGCAGGAAGGGGGCGCACTCCTTGTCGAAGAGCCTGCGCGGATGGGTGGCAAACGTGACCACCATGAGCGGAAGCCCCTTTGCGGCAGCCGCACTGCGCAGCTCGCCAAGCATGGCAAGGTGCCCAAGGTGCACACCATCGAACGAACCAATGGTAGCAGCACAGGGTGTTCTATCGTATTTTGTTATGTCTGTTATTATCTGCATAGTAATCAGTCAAACATTCCCTCCCACAATGCGTTACGCTCAACAAGCACTGCGTCAATGCCAAGGGCACGCGCGGCAGCACAGTTCTCGGCCGAATCGTCGAAGAAGAGGCAGTCGGCAGCCTCAACCCCCTCGCTCTCAAGGAGAGTGAGGAAGATTCCGGGCTCGGGCTTGCGACGACGCATGAGATATGAGAGATAGAGGGCATCGAAGCACTCCGACGGCAACTTGCCGCCCGCCTCAATGAACAACTGCTCAATACGTGGCCAATGCCCGCTGTTGGTGTTACTGAGCATTACCACACGGTAACCGGCACCGCGCAGTGCTGCAAGGCGCTGCAATTTGGCCTGGGGGACATCGCCGAGCATGAGATTCCACACACACTGTATCTCGCCATCGAGCCCTGCACCCAATTTTTCGCACACCGTAGCCGGGAGGAATGATTTTATATAACCGAACATTTCATCGGCTGTTATGTCACCACGGTCGAACTGCATCATCATTGAGTTCATGAGGCAACCATGCTCCGTGAGCATTTCGGCAGGAACGCCCAACGTGGCCATGGCAGCAAAAGTGCGGTCTACAAAGAGGTCGATGACCACACCGCCCAAATCAAAAATCAAAACTTTCTTACCTGTCAACATAAACTGCTATTATTTCAACCGACAAACAGTTTTCTACTATAATGTTATCGCAAATTTACACAAAAAATGGCTTATGACACAAATTTTATCTACATTTGCGATAAATCGCTAATTTACTTAGGGAAGAATATAGATGTTGACCCAAAAACAATTAAATTCACAAAGCTGTCATTCCTGAAAACATGTGAAGAATCTTGTAACCGCGCAGTGCATAGATACTTCGCTGCGCTCAGCATGACAAAGCAAGCCGGGTCAACTGCTATATTATCCCTTTTAAATAGAGTAACAAGTTGCGCCTCTTCAACTGTCTTTAATTATTTTAACATAAATTAACAATTGGGGGGGGTAATTTGGGAAATTGTACTACATTTGCCAGCAAACAAAGAACAAAACAGTATAAAAAATGGATTTGATAAGGATTGAAAACATCACAAAAAGGTATTCGGGACACACTGCGCTCGACAATGTGTCGCTGTCGATACCCGAAGGCTCCATATATGGCCTGCTTGGCCCCAATGGCGCCGGAAAGACAACGCTGCTGCGCATCATAAACCGTATTATAACACCCGATGCCGGACGTGTGCTGCTTGGCGGCAAAGAGATGACCGCCGATGACGTTGCACACATTGGCTACATGCCCGAGGAGCGCGGCCTCTACAAGAAGATGAAGCTTGGCGAGCAGGCGGTGTTCTTTGCACGTATCAAAGGACTATCGCGCAGGGAGGCCACACAAAAGGCGAAGGCATGGTTTGAGAAGTTCGGCATTCAGGATTGGTGGGACAAGAAGATTGGCGACCTGTCAAAGGGTATGGCACAGAAGGTGCAGTTCATTGTCACGGTGCTGCACGAGCCCAAACTGCTCATCTTCGACGAGCCATTCTCGGGTTTCGACCCCATAAATGCCAACCTGTTGAAAGAGGAGATTCTTGCACTGCGCGACAAGGGTGCAACCATCATATTCTCGACACACAACATGTCGTCGGTAGAGGAGGTGTGCGACCACATCACGCTCATCGACAAGTCGCGCAACATCCTATCGGGCAACGTGGAGGAGATTCGTCACAGTCACGGCACAAACATATTCGAGCTGAGCTACCGCGGCAACGAGCAGCAGCTGCTTGGCACGCTCACCGGCAAGTGCTCGGTACTGGAGACACAGGCATCGCCGATAGGCATCAACAGAGCCAAGATACACATTGCCACCGACAGCGAGGTGCGGGCTGTAATTGCTGCGGTGAACGAGAGCGTGGAGCTACGCTCATTCAGCGAGGTAATACCGACGATGAACGACATCTTCATCCGTGCGGTGGAACATAATGTATAACGAAAAAAGCAAGACGATGAAAAACAAGATTGGAATAATTATAGGACGCGAGTTCAGCGAACGAGTGCAGAAGAAATCGTTCATCATCACCACTCTGCTCACCCCGATACTGATGATGGCGCTCATCCTTGCACCAATGCTCATATCGGGTTACTCGGAGGATAGCGCAAAGCAGGTTGTCGTGGTCGATGACAGCAACATAATTGCGCAGCAGCTCACAAACAGCGAGGAGATTGTCTTTGAACAGACACCGCTGCCATTGGAGCTTGCACGCACCGAATACAGCGACTACTATGCCATACTGCACATTGGCAGCGGCATTGTTGACAACCCGAGCGATGCCTACCTGTACACCAACGGAACAGCAGCAATGGGCACGGAGATGAACATTGCATCGCAACTGACAATGGCCGTACAGAAGGAGAAGATGAAGATTTACAACGTTGAGCAGCAGGTGATGCAGCAGCTCAATACCCGTGTAAACCTGCAATCGCTCAAGAACAGCCCGAGCGAGGAGGATGCCGAGGGTTCATCGGCCATTGTGGCATCGGTGCTGGCATACGTGCTCAGCTTCATACTCTACATGTTCCTCATCCTCTATGGCGTAATGGTAATGCAATCGGTCATTGAGGAGAAGAACAACCGCGTGCTCGAGGTGCTGGTATCGACAGTAAAACCTTTTGACATGATGATGGGCAAGATACTGGGCATTGCCTGCGTAGCACTGGTGCAGATTCTTATATGGATAGTCTTCATTGCAGGCGTGGCATATTTCGTACTCCCGCACATACTGCCCGACGAGATTCTCGCGGCAATGGATTTGCTCAAGCAGGGAGTGCCCGCATCGGCTGTAGGCGGAACAGAGATGGGCATGCTGCAGGCTATAATGATGCTGAGCAACATAAAATACATAGGCGGCATCATCATCTGGCTGCTGGTGTTTGTCTTTGGCGGATTCCTGCTATACGCGGCAATGTTCGCCGCTGTGGGTTCAGCCGTCGACAGCCCGCAGGATGCACAGCAGCTGCAGACACCAATCATGCTGCCGATAATCCTGGCGCTCTTCGTCATGCTATCGGTCATCAACGACCCCACATCGAACCTGGCATTCTGGTTCTCAATGATACCGTTCACCTCGCCCATTGTAATGATGGCACGCATTCCATACGAGATACCAATGTGGGAGGTTTGTCTGTCGGCAGTGTTGCTCTATGCCACATTCCTGTTTGTCGTTTGGGGCGCAGGAAAGATATACCGCGTGGGCATCCTCATGCACGGCAAAAAGCCCAATATCAAGGAGCTGCTGCGCTGGATGCGATACAAGTAACAACACAAACAATACCTATGATACCGTCCGGAGCATTCGATCGAATGCTCCGGACGGTCATATTAATATAAGTAACAATATAGCAGTTGACCCAACGTTTAAATGTCATGCTGAGCGAAGTCGAAGCATCTATTTTAAACGCGGCTTGAGATCCTTCACATCCGTTCAGGATGACAAGTTCGCGAAGAAAAATGAGTTGCGGGTCAACATC
>JAZRRI010000029.1:0-9166 GCA_045650605.1 Bacteroidaceae bacterium
TGATTAACATTCCGAACGGTGTCTTAAGCACCAATGACAACTAATAATCTTTATCCTTTACCGCTTCTGTTGTCTGCGAAGATAGCGAATTACTCGCTATCTTCGATTCTTCTGCAAATATAGAATGACAAAATACGCTAAATTTTAGTATAAATTCTTATATCGAACTCACGTTATACTACAGCAAACGAGATGTCTCCACTACGGTCGACATGACATCTTCACGTTTTTTCAGAATGTGGGTCTACGCTATATTATTACCCCAAAAAGGGTGCGCTTCGAATGAAGGCGCACCCTTTTGGCTTTTGATATTCTGTTATATCAATTATTCAATCACTGCTGTGGAGTGAGGAAAGAGTTGTCAATTCTCTTGAAGAGTGAAACCTTACCAACAGCCTTGCCCTGGGGCTTCATTCCCATGCGTACAACAGGAGCTGCAGACGCACCACCCTCCTCTGCAGGAATAGACTCAAGCAAATTGGTCATGTCAAGGGCAAATGCACCGCTGGTGTTGCCATAAAATGCCTGGTCACCGACACTCCACAAAATACCGTTAACAGGGAATGTAATCACACCATTGGCATAAGTACCGCAATAACCGACCTCTTTGACCTCCTCCTTGGTAGCACCCAAAGCATTAGCCTGGTACCATGCATCTGAAGTTATGCTCACAAGCCCTTTATCAAGAATCTTGAAACCGGTGCTCTGCCATCCGACAATCCATACACCCTGCGGGTCTGTCGCATCAATTTCAATGTAGCTGCCGTCCTTGTACGATTCGGCACTCTGATACATCGGGAAAGCAGGGCCGTAAGGGTCGAGCAAACGGAACAGACCCGGCTGCTCCTTACTCTCAAGCACCTGAACATAATATGCAGGAACAGTGGATCCCAACAACGGTGCAACAACGTCGTCGGTATATTTTGCATAACCAAGCGAGGTCCAAGGATTGCTGTCTGCTGCCACCCAGAACTCAAACTCTACAGTGTGAGGTTCAATGACCTCACCATCGGCATTGTATGTAATTGCAACAGCCTTATAATTGCCGCTTGCAGTCATTGGACAAGCATAGAAACCTCCCGCTATCAAGGTATCGCAGGGCACGTTGCCTGCAAGCATTCCCTGCACAGTCGCATCGGTATTGTTATCGGCAGCAACAACAGCCATCAGACAACCGCCCACGTCAGCACCTTTGGAAACAGATATTACAGCGTTGTCAACGCCATCGGCATCGATATAATGTCCCCTGAACTGCATTGCAAAGCTATAGTCGGCATCAAGCTTCACAAAACCGTCGAGTTGGAATTTCTCAATGGCACAACCGAATGACTCATCGGCATTGCCACCCCACTGTGTGCTGACAATGTATGCAAGGTTAAATGTAAAAAGCCCCCTCTCGGCATCGTAAGTACAAGGATACTCCTCGTATGTACCTTCCACGGCCGATAAAGGAGAGTGAGGCACATCGGTCACAGTAACCTGTCCATACTTATAATTGGTTGCAGCATACTGCGGGAGCACCTGGCAAGCACCACCCTGCCTGTCAAACTCAACGGTCAGGTTCATTGTGTTACCGATACCCTGTATGCAATACTGCGCATCTGTGTCATTCACCAGGCACTCACGATAGTAGAGCGACAGGCCCTCCTGCTCGCCACTCCAGTAGACCGAAGGGTAGTACGTACCTTCACCAACCTTCTCCCACTCGCTCCAAGGCGCAGGAACGCCCACCTCAAAAGAGTGTACCGTCTTGCCAAGAGCAGCTGCATTTTCGCCGGCAACGGCAAGAGATATTCCGGCATACTTGTCATACTCAAGCACAGCACCATCCTTCACAATTATGGTATATACAGCCGACAAGGCCGTATCGGTAAACTCCACGGTTCCGGGAAATTCAAACCACGCAGCAGCAAGGCTGTCGGCCGTAACGGTTATTGGCACAAGGGCACTTCCATCCGCATCCAGACGGTTCAATGTTACATCAAAGGAATTGGCATCAATGGCAATGTCTACCCTTCCACCATTATCTTTTGAGAAATACACCTGAGCAGGAGGCACTTCAACAGGCTCTGTGCAAGCAGTAAAGCCTAAAACAACTGCAGCAAATGCCAAAAAAGAGCCTTTCAATAATTTTTTCATAAATAACATTATAAGAAAAACCTATATTAATTCTTTAAATATGAAAGCAATAGCCACAAGAAGCGTCAATCCCGACATTGCGCAGAACATCCACGCTCCACAATAGCCATGCCATACAGGGGGTAAAGTTACTTAATTTTCCTGTAATGCAGACGAGTTCTGCGCTTTTTTTTGATGTGACAGCAACAGAAATGAAAAATACGGACAATACATGTTAAAGGTAACAGGACAACAATTTTGGGGTAACTTTTGCCACGAAACATCAAAAACTCAATTCGTGGTAATTTTGTCGGGTTAAAGGCAAGTTCACTTGAGTCTTTTCAACAACTGTCTGCAAAATCGCCATAGGCAGTGCAGTTTGAGACAAAACAAAGAGCAGCAACAGCAATTCCACACACCCATAAACAGCAAAAAAGCGAACCCGCAAAGGATTCGCTTTTTTGTGTATATTACTGAGTAATTGGATTATTCAGCAAGTGTTGTAGTGCTCAAGTCAAGCTTGAATGCACCGCTTGTATTACCATAAGTTGTTCCGACATCAGGCATTGTTACAACAAGACCCTTGACAGGCATTGTGATGCAGAGGTTCTCGTCCAATGTACCCATCAAACCGGCAGCCTTTACAGTCTCGAATGGGTAACCATTAGCCATCATATAATAGCCGTATGATGTTATAGAGAACATACCATAGCCCCAATCCAAACCAGTGTCGCACCAGCCATCAATGTAAACGGCCTCAGGATCTGTACAATCGAATACGATGTAATAATCCTTGGTAGTGTCATAGTCACCTGGGGCGTTGTATGGATACTGAGCTGCGTAAGGAGTCTTGATACGGATAACGCTTGTACCCTCAGCAATTTCAGCATCAACCTCAACTACTGGGAAATCAGGCAAATTGAAGAAGCCTGTCAAAGCATCGTCTGTATAAACAGCCTTGCCGATTGACACCCAAGTGTACTCAAGCTGAATTGAGATGCTTGTGCTGCTGTTGCCTGTGAGCGATGCATTGTGCTCGAAATAGTTCAAAGAGTCAACAACAAAAGCAATGTCTGCTGTGTACTTTGTACCTACCGCAATGTTCTCATAATCTAGGTTTACCAAGAACTCTGCATAATCCTTACCGTTCTCGAATGTTACAGCAGCTGTATCACAAGTCATGATGTCGTTGTTGAACTTAACATCAAGAGGCAAAGTTACGTCACCGTTAGCATTGTTACGGAACACCTTGACTGCAACTTGATACAGAGTATCTGTAGCGGTCAAAACATAGTTGGATGTCTTCTGCTCAAATGAGTATGTTGGCTCACTTGTAGTATCGTATGCATCCCAAGCACCCTCCTCGCTACAAGATGCAAAGAATCCTGCAGTCAGGGCGATTGCCATTACTATAAATGATTTAAATATTTTCATAATCTCTGAATTTTATTTTGTTTTTCAAATTTTCCTGCCCCTGCACGGGGCAGGAAAATAAAGATTTTTACTCAGTAACAGGTGTTGGAGTGTCTGCAAGCGGGTTGTTGTCAGCCTCGGTCAACATGTCGTTTGATTCAATCTCATCATGAGGAATCTGATAAATCAAAGCATCGCTACCTGTTGGGATAAGGAATGTTGTGTGAGCCTCGAAGCCTGCACCACGACGGTCCATATCCTTCTTCAGACGCATCATATCAGCGTATGAGAAGCCCTCGCCCCAAAGCTCAATACGGCGCTGGAACCATACTCTGTCCTGAACAAGCTCTGCTGTGAGAGTCTGGCCCTCTTTTGCAGCACAAGTGTACTCAGGGTCACGGTATGTCTTAACGAAGTTCTCAAGTGTAGCAGCACCTGTTGCAGGGTCACCGGCCATTGCCTGAGCCTCGGCAAGGATAAGGTACATCTCCTCAACACGCATCAAAGGAATGTCGTTGGCGTTTGTTGATGTACCAATCTCATCATTGTAGCAACCGAACTTCATGTGAGTGTAGGCAGGAATGCTGTTTGCAGCAGCATATGCAGCCTGCTCGGCATTGAGGTTAGGAGACTGAGCCTCCTCGTTCAACCACCAGCCCTTGCGGACGTCAGTAGCAGGAATCTGAGCATAGAGAGCAGCATTAATCCTTCTCCAAGCACCTACTGAAGCATAACCGTAGTTGAGTGAACCCATGTGAGAAGGGAAGTTACAGATACCTGATGTCACAGGACGGTCGGTCTCGGCAACCAGGATACCCCACATCCAAGCAGCATCCTCGATGTCGCTGAAGCCCGGGTGGTCAACGTCTGAAGCATCGTATGGAGTAGCAGCAGTGTTGTCGATGGCATTCTGTGCATCGGCAGCAGCAGCAGCCCAGTTGTTCATAACAAGGTTAACACGTGCACGCATACCGTAAGCTACAGCAAGGTCAACATAACGCTTGTCCTCGCGAGCTGTTGAAGATGCTGAGAGAAGCTCGATAGAGGTGTTGAGGTCGCTCATAATCTGAGCATAAACCTCGGCTACAGTTGAGCGCTTGCAACCAACGTTTGGAACCTCGTTCATGTTCTCCTCTGTAATAAGGAGCACGCAAGGCTTGTTCTCGTTACCAACGTAAGTGTGCTGGTAGAGCTGTGCAAGTGTAAAGTAGTCGAATGCACGGATTGTCAAAGCCTGAGCAAGATAGTATTTCAAATCCTCATCGGCAGGCTCGTATGTACCGATTGTCTGTACAACGCTGTTGGCTGCAGAAATCTGCTTATAGGCAGTTAACCAGATTGAATTGGTTGCAAAACCTGTTGCGCTGATATCTGAATAGTCAACAGCCGCTGCGAACCAGTTGTAACCTATATCATCTGATACCATATCCATACCGCGTGTATCGGTGAAGATCATTGTTGCAGCATAGAAAAGGTCGTTGTGGTTACCCTCGCCGGTCAACTTACCGAAATCGTAGAAACCTGCAGGAATGGCAGCGATACTCGCTTTGATGCGGTCAGGGTTTGAAGCAACAGCCTCGGCCTTCTGGTCGGTTGTTACTGTTGAACCCATTGGCGCAGTATCAAGGTCGTTACAGCTCACCATAGCAAGAGCCGCAAACGCCGACGCAATGAATTTATATTTAAAGTTCTTCATAATTATTCGCATTTAAATTATTAGAATGTTACCTTGATACCACCAGAGATTGTACGCAATGCGCTGTAGGTAGAAGCTACAGTTGACATAGTACCCTTACGTGGGTCCATACCCTTACGAGCTGTAAACAAAGCTACATTGTCGGCAGCACCGTAGATGCGGATTGAGTTCAAACCGATAGCACGCATCCACTTCTTGGGGAATGTGTAACCGAATGTAATGTTGTTCAATGAGAGGTAGTCTGATGATACCAACCAACGGTCTGATGTTGAGTTTGTATACTTGTCGCTGTGGTTCAAACGTGGAACGTCTGTGAAACGATTCTCAGGTGTCCAAGCGTTTGCAATATCAACGTGCCAGTTGCGACCGGCTGTTGAAGATGTACCACCGTGCATTGAAGACATGTATGAGTTGTCATAGAGCATACCGCCCAACTGGTATGAGAACTGAACAGAGAGATCGAAACCATAGAACTCAAGGCTTGTACCGAAACCACCGTATACATCGGGAGCCAAGTCGCCTGTAGCCTCACGGCCAGTCTGCTGTGCTACGTTGTAGTCAGATGTTACATATACCTCAGGATTCTTCTTGTATGCCTCAACTGCAGCCTCATATGCAGCCTCATTACCCTCAGCTGTAAGAGCTTTGTAGTCATCGGCGCTCATAGTCTTCTGGAAGTAAGCGTCTGCATCAGTCTTTGCATAGTAGAGTGCAAGACCGGTGTGTGGGTCTACACCCGCGTAACGTGGCAAGTAGTACTGGTAGCGTGACTCACCCTCGCGGTAGATAGTTGTACCGCTGATGTACTCACCCTTGTATTCTGGAGCCAACTCGTTGATGACGTTCTTCTGGAATGTTGCATTTGCAAAGATATCCCACTTGAAGTTACGTGTATCGATAGCTGTAGAGTTAAGTTCGATTTCAACACCGCTGTTTGTCATTGAACCTACGTTCACAGGGATTGAGCTGTAACCGTTAGATGGAGCAACCGCCTTGTAGTCGAGCATGTCGCTTGTGCGACGGCCGAAGTACTCAACAGTACCGCTCAACTTGCCCTTGAAGAGAGAGAAGTCGATACCGGCGTTGTAAGCATTTGATTTCTCCCATGTCAACTCAGGGTTACCCTTGTAAGCCAAGAGACCGTCCGAGAACACACCGTTTGCACCGGTTACAGTGTACTGGTCGAGGTATGCATAGAAGTTACCGATGTTGTCGTTACCCTGCTGACCGAAAGAAGCCTTAACCTTCAAGATGTCAATCCAAGTAGCATTCTTCATGAAGTTCTCCTTGCTGAGTACCCATGCAGCTGATGCTGACCAGAAGTTACCCCAACGGTTATCGGGATGGAAACGTGAAGAAGCGTCGCGACGATAAGAACCGCTGATGAAGTATCTCTCGGCATAGTCATAGTTCAAACGACCGAAGAAACCGCGTGTAGCATACTCTGTGTATGAACCACCACCACGCTTCTGGTCAATTGTATTGTTGATTGTGAAGTCGTTTGGCTTGTAGAGGTTCTGACCATTAGCGTATACGTTCTCGCTGTTGTAGTTGTATGCCTCGTAACCGAGTGTAAGGTCTACAGTATTTCTACCAAAAGTCTTGTTATAGTTTGCAAGATACTGCTGGTTGAAAGAGAATGTACGAATCTGCTGCTGTGATGCAGTACCACCGTACTGTGCACTCTGACCATAACGTGCGTTACCGATATTGTGGTAACGTGTGTTGTCGATGTGTGTACCGAGCGATGCTGTCAATCTGAGACCCTTTACAGGAGTAATCTCGGCAAACCACTTGCCGTTAAAGATGTCCATGAGGTACTCCTCGGTGTTGTAGAGAAGGTCGCTCATAGGGTTGGCAATTGACATGAAGTTACGTGTGTTGTTTGTTGAAGAGCCATCACCGTAGTCATAGATTCTGTCACCTGTAGTTGCATCGATAGCGTAAGAACCATCGGCATTACGTACATAGAAAGGATAAACAGGAGCAATGTCGTTGGCAATGTAGAATGCGTTCATTGAAGAAGCAGTGTTTGTCTGCTCACCTGGATAGCGGCTTGTGCTGTTTGTGTAAGCGAGGCTTGCACCAACCTTCAACCACTTCTTAGCCTGGTAGTCAGCGTTCAAACGTGTAGAGAGACGGTCGAAACCAGAGTTCTCGATGATACCGCCATCCTCGAGATAACCTGCTGAGAAGTAGTAGTTAACCTTGTCAGTACCACCAGCTACCGAGAAGTTGTACTCCTGACGCATCTGGTTGTCAATCATACCTGCAGTCCAGTCATCGGGTGTATAATAGTACTTACCATCGCTGTAACCGAGTGTAGCGCGTGGGTCAACCTTACCGTCAAGACCGATGAGACCGTTAGCACCATTGAGGCTGTACATCTGATAACCGAGTGCAGGGAACAATGAGCTGTTCGCGTAGTTGTGTGCATTGAGCGGTGACTGGCCGAGGCTGTAGAGAGCTTCGTTGTAGAAAGCCTTGTAGAGAGTCTCCATGTACTGGTTTGATGACTCCATTACATCGTACTTGCCAATCTGACGCTGGTTAACACCCCACTTTGCATCGAATGATACGCGTGCGTTGCCGCTGTTACCCTTCTTTGTTGTAACCATGATGACACCGTTTGCACCACGTGCACCGTAAAGAGCAGAAGCTGCAGCATCCTTCAATACTGACATGCTCTCGATATCGGCAGGGTTGATAGATGAGATATCACCGTCGAAAGGCATACCGTCAACAACGTACAATGGGTCGTTACCCGCATTGAGTGAACCTACACCACGTACGCGTACTGTTGCAGAAACACCGGGCTGACCGTTTGAGCTTGTAATCTGCACACCGGCAATAGCACCTGAAAGGGCGTTTGTGATGTTAGAAACCTGACGCTTCTCGATGTTCTCAGCCTTAACGACTGAAGCAGAACCGGTAAACGCCGACTTCTTTGCTGTACCATAAGCCACAACCACAACATCGTCGAGAGTAACGCCATCTTCAACGAGAATAACTCGCATTGGCTTACCTCTTACAATCTGCACCTCCTGTGTTGTCATACCAACGTATGATACACGAAGAGTTGTAGCTGTTGCAGGCACATTTTCAATTGTAAAATTACCTTCCATATCAGTACCGGCACCTACAGAAGTACCAACTACGAATACAGAGGCTCCGAAAACAGGCTCTCCGTCTGCCTCCGAGTAAACTTTACCCGTGATGGTTGCGGTCTGAGCTGTTGCCATACCTATACCCATACAGATAAAGGTCAATAGAAATAGCACTCTTTTCATAATAATGAATTTAAGTTAATAATAATAATGAAATTGTGTCTTTTTGTTAGTTCCATCTCCAATCAAATGGAAATGAATGGCGCGAAAATACAACTTTTTGCATAACAGTTAAAATATTTTAAGCACTTTTTTCAAGGGAAAGTGTTATTTTTTTAATAAAATAGCAATTTCGCACTCTTTTTGCTCAATATTATCCATAATGTGCAATTCATTTTTCACTGTTTTGCAACGGTTTTACAGCCGTACAAAAACAGTATATTCCAAGTTATAGAATTGATTATCAATAATATTAAACTCTAAAAAGGGGCAGAACACCCATTTTTACAAAAAGTTAGTCAGAATGTTCAAAATACGCGCAATGGGATAGTTTTAAAATGGTTTCATTTTTTAACACTTTTAAACAAGAAAGAACGCACACCGCGCGCGTACATTATATATATTATATAGCTGAAAGCGGAAAACGGAAAGCTGCGAGTAAGCGAGCAAAAGTCAAACTTGTTTAAACTTTAGTAACAATATAGCAGTTGACCCAACGTTTAAATGTCATGCTGAGCGAAGTCGAAGCATCTATTTTAAACGCGGCTTGAGATCCTTCACATCCGTTCAGGATGACAAGTTCGCGAAGAAAAATGAGTTGCGGGTCAACATC
>JAZRRI010000030.1:0-19178 GCA_045650605.1 Bacteroidaceae bacterium
GAGAATATCAGCGGTTTCAACGAGGTGCATGTTGTAGGCAAGCACCACACAGCCATACTGACACACCAGGAGATCCACAAGCTCAAGAGCATTGAGTCGGCAGCCGACAAGCTCATCAGCCCGCTGCAGGAGCTCGAGGACAGGTTGCACAGCCTCATCAGCTTCTTCATCATCCCACTGTTTGCCTTTGCGAATGTGGGCATAGACCTTTCGGTAATGAGCTTTGGAGGCCTTGTTGAAGGTGTCGGACTGTCGGTAATGATTGGACTTGTAGCAGGAAAGTTCATCGGCGTGTTCTCATTCTCATGGATTGCCATAAAATTAGGTTTTGTGCAGTTACCACAAGGTTCTGACTGGAAGTCTTTTGCATCGGTGTGCGTGCTCTGCGGTATTGGTCTCACTGTATCAATATTCATTGCCGACCTCTCGTATGCAGCGCTCGGTAGCGAGACCACACTGCTCTCTGAGGCAAAGCTTGGCATTCTCTGCGGCTCGCTCATTTCGGCAATAGCAGGCTGCCTGCTGCTCAACAAGTTCTTGCCCAAAAAGGCATAAGCAAAATATATTGTAATTAAAAAGTCGCTTTCAAAGGAGGCGACTTTTTTGTTTATAATCAATACTCATAGTTTGCCAAACGCCAGGTGCACAGAAAGGCAGCTCGGGTGATGTCGGTCATCTTCTCATAATCGATTTTGTCGGCAGTGTCCGAGGGGCGATGATAATCGGGGTGTCCCTCGGTGTGATACCACACGATGGGGATTCCGTTCTTTGCAAACCAGGCATTGTCGCTGCCCCCCGTGGGGTTCTCCCACGCGCGATAATCGGGGGCAAAGGAGAAACCGCGGACTGACATATCCTCTTTAAGCCACTCCCCGAACGCCGGGTACGAGGCCGTGTAGAAATAGGTGAGATGCTTGGGATTATCCACCGGGCCACGGCCTATCATGTCAAAGTTCATATAGGCAGAAACTTGCGATAAAAAGGGGCAATTTTCAACAAAATGACGTGAACCGAGCAAGCCCTTCTCCTCGCCGTCCCAAAAGGCGAATATAATGCCGCGATCGGGAGTCTTGCGCATCTTTTTCACGGCACGCGCAATCTGCAGCACTGCCGACACTCCCGAGGCATTGTCATCGGCTCCATTGTAGCAGCTATCGCCATCAACGGCAACGCCAATACCCACATGGTCATAGTGCGCACCAACAACGACATACTCATCGCTCTTGCCGGGGATAACGGCAAGAATGTTATTCATCCCACAACCCTTCACAACAAACGGCTGCAGATAACCATCTTTATCAAGCGGCCTTATACCCCACTCGTCCAACAAGGAGACAATATACTCCGCAGCCATGCGGCCGCCCTCTTCGCCGGCATTGCGTCCCCGCAGGGAATCTGACGCAAGTGTTTCCACAAAAACCTGTGCATCGGCTGATAGGATTGTGCGGTATCCGCGCTCAATATGTTTTTGAGAAAACGCTGCTAAAGGGAGCAGAAGAGCGACAAGTGCAACTGTAAATTTTGACATGGCGGTAATCTGTTTTGTACAAAAGTAGCTCTTTTGACGATGTAATGCAACAGGCTCAAGGTAAAAAAAATGCAAGTAACGCCCCACCAAGGGCCACCGGAAAGGAGAGCAAATTAACAGACTATACATCAACGGAATAGAGCGCTTCAAGCAAGACGCAGAAGGTTCTTAACAGGCTGTTGAAAACTTTATTTTATTTTTCTCTTGAAAATTGTGGGGAATTGTGTAATTTTGAAACGAATTTTCTATATTAGGTTAAATGTATGCGTTTCATTGGTAGCATAGAGGCAAAGAGCGACAGCAAAGGCAGAGTATTCCTGCCCGCATGCTTCCGCCGCATTCTGCAGGAGGCCGGGTGCGAGAAGGTGATGTTGCGCAAGGACGTGTACCAGGATTGCCTCGTGCTGTACCCCGAGAGAAGCTGGAACGAACAGCTCGACCTGTTGCGCAGCCGTCTCGACCGCTGGAACGCTGCACACCAGATGATATTCCGCCAATTTGTAGCCGATGTAGAAGAACTGGGCATTGACAGCAACGGCCGAATATTGCTGCCCAAGCGATATATGGCAATGGCCGGCATTATCCAGGAGGTGCGTTTCATCGGCATGGACGACACCATTGAGATTTGGGCAAAGGAGAAACTTGACAAGCCATTCATGAACCCGGCCGACTTTGGACGTGAATTGGAAAAGATAATGACCGCAGAGAAAGGAGAGAAAAATGAATAACCCCGAAGTTTACCACACTCCGGTACTGCTCAAGGAGAGCGTTGACGGAATGGAGATTACAGCAGACAGTACCTGTATCGACGTCACATTCGGCGGCGGCGGACACTCACGCGAGATACTCTCGCGCCTGGGAGCTGAAGGACACCTTTACAGCTTTGACCAGGATGCCGATGCCGAGCAGAACGCACCCGATGACAAGCGCTTCACCTTTGTACGCGGCAATTTCAGGTTCATATACAACTTCATGCGCTACCACAACGCGACGAAGGTTGATGCCGTACTTGCCGACCTTGGAGTGTCGGGGCATCACTTCGATGACGAGACACGCGGTTTCTCGTTCCGCTTCGATGCCGACCTCGACATGCGCATGAACAAGCGCGGCGGCGAAACGGCAGCCGACCTGCTGAACAATGCCACAGAAGAGGAGCTGACAAGGATATTCAAATTCTATGGCGAACTGAACTGCGCACGCAAATTGGCTGCAAAGATTGTGAAAGTACGCGGGGAGAAACCGATAAAGCGCGTCAACGAGCTTATTGAGATTGCGAAGCCTTTCTGCCCGCCACAGCGCGAGAAAAAGGAGATGGCAAAGATTTTCCAGGCACTGCGCATTGAGATAAACAAGGAGATTGAGGCACTGCAGGAGATGCTTGTAGGGGCAAAGGACCTGCTTAAACCCGGTGGCCGCCTGGTGGTAATAACATACCACTCCATTGAGGACCGCATTGTAAAGAATTTCATGAAGAGCGGCAACTTCGAGGGCAAGGTGGAGAAAGATTTCTTCGGCAACACCACGTCGCCGTTCGACATGAAGAAGGTGATTGCACCTACAGAAGAGGAGATGGAGCGCAACCCGCGTTCACGCAGTGCAAAACTTAGGATTGGAATAAAAAAGTAGACAGGACAATGAGCAAGACAATGAGCAACAAGAAGAAAAAACGCAAAGAGGGCTTCTTCAACTACATTATGGGAGGCCACATATTTACCAGCGACATATTCACGAAGAATGCAATGCTCATGGGGCTGATTGTACTCTACAGCTTTCTTTACGTGAGTAACCGCTACCAGCACGAGCAGGAGATAATGAAGATTTACAAGCTGAACAAGAGAAAGAACGAGATAAGGAATAACCTGCTGACAATAGAGAGTGAATTCGCCTACCAGTGCCGCCTCTCGGAGATTGAGAAACTATTGACCGAAAAAGGGAGTGATTTCAGGACACTGTCGAAACCTCCTTATATAATAGACAAAAACAACTGACCATGTTCAACATCTTCAATAAAAAGGATTCAGAGCAAAACAGAGAGAAGACGTTCAAGTTCCGCGACAACGTTGTTCTCCGCTTCAACCTGCTTGTTATTTTCCTGTTCACTCTGGCGGGCATAATAATTATTGGCAAGGCGGCCATTATAATGTTCATAGAGCGCGATGATTGGAACAAGATAAAGGAGAGGAACATAAAGTACAACGTACCCATTGAGGCGCACCGGGGAAACATCCTTGCCGATGACGGTGGGCTCATTGTGAGCACATTGCCACGCTACAGGATGCTTTTCGATTTCGAATACATAAACAAGGACAACCCCGAACTGGCCAAGACCATCAATGCCAGGAGGGACTCAATATGGAACAAGGAACTCAGAGCGCTCTGCATAGGACTTAACGACATCCTGCCCGGAACAAGCGTCGAGGAACTGGAAAAGCGCTTCAGGATTGGATTGACACCAAGCAAGAAGACCGGAAGAAAAAAAGGAGGATTCCAGCCCTACAGAGGCGCCATTTCATACTCACAATACCGAAAGATAAAGGAGTTGCCAATCATAAAGGAGGGCAAGCTACTGAGCGGTTGCTACACCCGGGAGACAATTGAGCGCAAGAATATTCTTGGCAATACCGGAAACAGCACATTCGGCATTGTAAGAAGCGTTGAGATAGACGGCAAAATGGTAGATGAGGCCAATGGTCTTGAGAAGAAGTACAACGACTACCTGAAAGGAGAGCCCGGCTCCGGTACAAAGGCAAAGTTCAGGGGCAAATACATACTGCGCGAAGACAGACAGCCCGTGAACGGATATGACGTGCAGACAACGCTGAACACCCAGATGCTCGACATTTGCCACAATGCCCTGGAGCGTGTGCTGAGGGAAAAACACCTTGCTGCCGGATGGGCGATACTGATGGAAACCAAGACCGGCGACATAAAGGCTATAGTAAACCTGTCAAGGCACGAGCGAGGAAACGGCCGAATAGAGTATATTGACACTATCGGCAACATAAAGTACAACCAGACGGCCAACCATGCCTTGTGCGACCTCAACGAGCCGGGTTCGATATTCAAGACCGTGGCCATGACCGCCATGCTTGCCGACGGCAAACTGACGACAAAGGACTCCGTCATTGCATATGAATCGAGAGTACATAACTTTGGTGGACACAAGATTCATGACGAGATGTACCGCGACAATGGCACTGGCAAATACAGCATGACCGATGCCATGATGTACTCATCGAACATAAGCATGGTGCAGTTCATAAAGAAGGCCTACGGCAATGACCCGCAGGAGTACACCAACACCCTGCAGAGATTCGGGCTTACCGAGAACTACCACATAACCGACAACGAGGCGACACCATACCTCACGTTGCCCGGTACAAAGAAGTGGAACGGATATAGCCTCAACTCCATGTCCTATGGATATGCTGTAGGTATGACCGCCATAAACATAGTCTCGTTCTACAACACCATAGCCAACGGAGGCAAGCAGGTAAGGCCACGACTCGTCAAGGCTATACTCGACAATGGCGAGATTGTAGAGGAGTACCCCACCGAGGTCATAAACGAGAGCCTCTTCCCGAAAGAGGTCGCAGATACCATAACAGCCATGCTTGCTGCCGTTGTAAATGGCAAGAGCATAACCGTAAACAAGAGCGACTGGAGATATGGCAAGCTCGACGGCACGGGAAAGGCGGCACACTCAACCATCATGACCATTGCCGGAAAGACAGGTACGGCAAAGGCTTACGATGGCAACAAGAAACTGATGAGTTTCTGCGGTTTTTTCCCGGCAGACGCACCCGAGTACACCCTGATTGTGCAGATGATGTATGACAAGGACATAGACCCACGCCCCGAAAAGGAGCAGGCTGCCAACAGCTATGGTGGCGGAAGCACATCGGCACTTGCATTCAAGGAGATTGCTGAAAAGATTATGACCGAGAAGTTCTTCAGCCCAATTGAGAATGCCATCGACAAACAACATGCCGCAAAGCCCAAGACAAAGAAGGGCAACAGATGCGACGACGGCTACATACTTAAAGAGGTTGGCCTTGTCGACACCATTCCGGTCATAAGCAAAGAGAAGGAGTGGGGAAAAATAGCTTATTACAAGAAAGGTATCCCCGATGTTACTGGCATGGGAGCCAAGGATGCCACATTCCTGCTGCAGAAGAACGGCAAGCATGTGAAGCTCGATGGATACGGCACTGTAAACGAACTGGTTACAAAAGGCGACACTGTAATCCTGAAGCTGAAACCGTAAAAAGTAAAACAAAAACATTATATATAATGAAACTGAGCGAACTGTTAAGAGAAACACAATGTACCAGAATGGTACTTCCAAAGGAAGAGGTAGACATTCAGGGAATAAACATTGATTCGCGTCTTGTGAAGCAAGGCGATGTATTCATCGCCGTTAGAGGAACCCAGACCGACGGTCACCAGTACATAGCCGCAGCCGAGGAGAAGGGTGCAGTGGCTATTGTGTGCGAGAAGACACCGGACAGGCTCTCGCCCAACGTTGCATACATAACATTCCCCAACGTGCAGAGCGTAACCGGCAAGCTTGCCACCACATTCTATGGCAACCCGTCGCAAAAACTGAAGCTTGTGGGTGTGACCGGCACAAACGGCAAGACAACTATTGCTACACTGCTCTATGAGCTTTTCCGCAAGATGGGACACCGTTGCGGCCTGCTCTCTACTGTCTGCAACTACATCGACGGCGAGGCATACCCCTCGACCCACACCACACCCGATGCAATATCGCTGAACAGGCTGCTCGCACAGATGGTCGAGGCCGGCTGCGAATATGCCTTCATGGAGGTGAGCTCACATGCCCTTGCACAGGAGCGCACCGGTGGACTGGAGTTCGCGGGAGGTATATTCACGAACCTCACACGCGACCACATGGACTATCACGAGAATATGGAGAACTACCTGAAGGCCAAGAAGAGCTTTTTCGACAACCTCTCACGAAATGCGTTCGCCATCACTAACCTCGACGACAAGAACGGACCGGTGATGGTGCAGAATTGCCGCGGTGACATAAAGAACTACTCGACACGCACAATATGCGACTACAGGGCACGCTTGCTGGAGACACACCTCGACGGCATGCTGCTTGAGTTCAACAATCGCGAATTTGCCACACTGCTCACAGGCCGTTTCAACATAAGCAACCTGCTTGCAATATACGGTGCAGCCATTGAACTTGGCAAGGAGCCCGAGGAGGTGTTGCGCATCATGAGCACACTGAAGCCTGTCTCGGGACGTTTTGAGGCACTGCACTCACCCGATGGTTTCTCGGCAATTGTGGACTATGCCCACACCCCCGATGCAATAAAGAACGTTTTGGGCACCGTGAACGATGTGTTGCGCGGACGCGGTAACATAATAACCGTTGTGGGTGCCGGCGGCAACCGCGACAAGGGCAAGCGCCCGCTCATGGCAGCTGAGGCCGCAAAGGCCAGCAGCAGAGTAATCCTCACATCGGACAACCCCCGTGGCGAGGAGCCGCAGGACATCATCAACGATATGCTTGCCGGACTCAACGAGGAGCAGAGAAAGAAGACCATCTCCATTGTTGACCGCAAGGAGGCCATCCGGACAGCATGCGCCCTGGCACAGAAGGGAGACGTGGTTGTTGTTGCCGGCAAGGGACACGAAAACTACCAGGAGATACAGGGCGTAAAACACCATTTTGACGACAAGGAAGTTTTGAACGAGATTTTCAACAAATAACAAGGATATGCTGTACTACATTTTCGACATATTTGCAAAATCAGGCATGCCCGGAGCGCGACTGATGCAATATACTTCGTTCCGCGCAATGCTTGCCATAGTCATCTCACTTCTTGTGTCGGCATGGTTCGGCAGTTACCTTATAAAATATTTCAAGAAGAAGCAGATAACAGAGACACTGCGCGAGTATGACAAGAACAACCTGAAAGCCGGTGTCCCCACAATGGGCGGCCTCATAATTATCATTGCCATACTGGTGCCCTGCCTGCTCATAGGCCGGCTGGACAACGTCTATATGCTGTTGCTCATCATAACCACAGTGTGGTTGGGAATACTGGGCTTTGCCGATGACTACATAAAGACATTCAAGAAGAACAAGGACGGTATCTCGGGCAAGACAAAAATCGCAGCACAGGTGGGACTGGGACTGGTCATTGGCCTTACCCTCTGTTTCAGCCCACAGGCCGTGATGCGCGACAACATAACCGTGGAGAAGAACGGTGTCAAGAGCGTGCAGCTGAGCCCAAAAGCCACAAAGGAGAACAAGACAACCATTCCTTTTGTAAAGGACCACGATATCAACTACAGCGAGGTAATGTCATTCTGCGGCGAGTATAAGGAGGAGGCCGGCTGGGTACTCTTTGTCATAATAACCGTGCTTGCAGTTACAGCTGTTTCCAACGGAGCGAACCTCAACGACGGCATGGACGGAATGCTGGCCGGCAATGCAGCCATAATAGGAGTGGCACTGGGTGTCCTGGCCTATGCATCGAGCCACCTGGGATGGGCCGAGTACCTCAATATAATGTACCTGCCCGGAGGTGAAGAGGTTGTAATATTCACCTTTGCATTCATTGGAGCCCTCATTGGTTTCCTGTGGTACAACGCATTCCCTGCACAGGTGTTCATGGGCGACACCGGAAGCCTGTCGATAGGCGGTATAATTGCCGTTATTGCAATACTCATACACAAGGAGATACTCCTTGTACTGCTGTGCGGAGTGTTCGTTGCCGAGAACCTTTCGGTGATGGCACAGGTTGCATACTACAAGAGCGGCAAGAGAAAAGGCATAAAGCAGAGACTGTTCCGCCGCGCTCCACTGCACCACCACTACAACATTGGCGAGGAGAAGCTCGACAAGGAGTGCACCTACCTTTTTAAAGGCCCCGAGCGCCCATTGCACGAGGCAAAAATTACACTACGTTTCTGGATTGTGACAATTGTGATGGCTGTCATAACCCTCATGACACTCAAGATTAGATAATGGAAAAGAGAATTGTTATATTAGGAGGCGGCGAAAGCGGCTGCGGAGCAGCCATCCTTGCCAAGAAACTGGGATTCGATGTCTTTCTGTCGGATTTCGGCACCATAGCCGACAAATACAAGCAGATGCTCGACGAGAAAGAGATTCCCTGGGAAGAGGGAGGACACACCAAAGAGCTCATACTTAATGCAGGTGAGGTAATAAAGAGCCCGGGCATACCGAATGAAGCACCCATCGTCGTGCAGATAAAGAATGCCGGCATACCCATTATCTCCGAGATAGAATTTGCAGGACGCTACACAAGGGCAAAGATGGTATGCATCACCGGAAGCAACGGAAAGACAACCACCACCTCGCTCATATATCACATATTCCGCGAAGCAGGACTCGATGTGGGTCTTGCAGGCAACATTGGCAACAGCCTTGCCTTGCAGGTGGCCGAGGGCGACAAGGACTACTATATTGTGGAACTGAGCAGTTTCCAGCTCGACAACATGTACGAGTTCAGGGCAAACGTGGCTGTGTTGCTGAACATCACTCCCGACCACCTCGACCGTTACGGCTACAACATGCAGAACTACGTGGATGCCAAACTGCGAATACTGCAGAACCAGCAGCCCGACGACGCATTTGTCTACTGGAACGACGACCCCATAATAAAGAAGGAGTTGCCAAAATACAGACACGGAAAGCTCTATCCGTTTGCCGAGAGGCTGCAGGAGGGAAGCGCAGCATACACCCACGAGGAGAAGCTTGTCTTCACCGAGCCCACACCATTCAACATGGAGCTCGAGGAACTGTCGCTCACAGGCAAGCACAACCTCTACAACTCAATGGCAGCAGGTATATCGGCCAACGTCGCAGGTATACGCAAGGAGACGATACGCGAAGCATTGAGCACCTTTGCCGGTGTTGAGCACAGGTTGGAGAAAGTGACCACGGTAGATGGTGTTGAATACATAAACGACTCAAAGGCCACCAATGTAAACAGTTGTTGGTATGCCCTGCAGAGCATGAAGAAAAAGACAGTTCTTATACTTGGCGGCAAGGACAAGGGCAATGACTATAGCGAGATTGCCGAACTGGTAAAGAGCAAGTGCAGCGGCCTTGTGTTCCTTGGAGCGGACAACAGCAAGCTGCTCGACTTCTTCAAGGATTACGGCTTGCCCATTGCCGACACACACAGCATAGAGGAGTGCGTGAAAGCCGCACACGCTATGGCAAAGAGCGGCGAGGTTGTGCTGTTGAGCCCCTGCTGCGCAAGCTTCGACCTCTTCAAGAGCTACGAGGACCGGGGACGACAATTCAAGGATTTGGTTTGTAAATTATAATACCATGGGAGGAGACAAGTTAAGACGCATACTGTTCAAGGGCGACAAGGTGATATGGATTGTATTTATCACCCTCTGTGCCATATCGTGGATTGAGGTATTCAGTGCCACAAGTCGCCAGACCTATGGCAGCGAGGATTATTGGGGGCCAATATTAAAACACACACGCTTTCTCATAGGCGGCATATTCTTCGCATGGTTCATACACAACCTTAAAGCGGAATGGATTGACAAGGGCAGCAAGCTTTTCTATTGGGCCGGCCTGTTTTTCCTGATATGGGCACAGTTCAGCGGCAAGACCTTGAACGGCAGTGCCCGTTGGGTGAGCATACTCGGATTCACATTCCAGCCTATGGAGATTGCCAAATTGGGCCTTGTGATGATGACCGCAAGAATACTTGCAGCGCACCAGGATGAAGACGGAACAAGCGAACTGGCCTTTGCCAAGATACTCAAATACAGCATTCCGCCCATTCTCATAATACTCAAGGAGAACTTCTCGTCGGCAGCACTGATTACTATCACAATATTCCTGATGATGTTCGTGGGCAGAGTCCCAAAGCACCAGCTCCTGAAGACCATGGGTGTTGGAGCCATAATAGGAATTGTCGGATTCGCGGCCATCATGAGCGCTCCCGAAAGTATAAAGAGCACACGATTCGGCAGCAAGGTCATAACCTGGCAGCACCGCTTTGAAGGAGCACTGAGACCACACCCCATTACAGCCGAGGAGTACGATGCAAACGAGAACGAGCAGAGGACATACTCGCACATTGCCATTGCATCGAGCCACATCATAGGCCGCGGCCCGGGCAACTCCATACAGCGCGACTTCATTCCGCATGCATACTCCGATTACATATTTGCCGTAATCATAGAGGAGCTGGGCCTGCTTGGCGCCACCTTTGTCATCCTGCTGTACCTGACACTGCTGTACACATGCGGCAAAATCGCCAAGAAGTGCGACGACCCCTACATGGCATTCCTCTCCATTGGAATAGGAATGATAATAACCACCCAGGCGCTGCTGCACATGTTCATCTCGGTAAGCAACTTTGTAACCGGACAGCCCCTGCCGCTCATGAGCCAGGGAGGAACATCGTTCCTTATCAACTGCATATACATAGGCTTCCTGTTGTGCATCAGCCGGCACATAAACATGCCAAGCAACAAGGTGACAACTGAACCACAAAGCATATAAACACCACAAACTTTTTGCATATGAAAAAGGAGTATAGAATTATCATCAGCGGAGGCGGCACAGGAGGACACATATTCCCCGCCCTGTCCATTGCAGATGCCATAAAGGCAAAGCATCCCGATGCAAAGATTCTGTTCGTAGGAGCAGACAACAGAATGGAGATGCAGAGAGTGCCCGATGCGGGATATGATATTGTGGGACTGCCGATAGCCGGCTTCGACCGCAAGAACTTGCTAAAGAACATCAAAGTGTTGTGGAAAATCTTCAAGAGCCAGCGTATGGCAAAGAAGATTATCAAGGAGTTTGCTCCACAGGCTGCAGTGGGAGTGGGAGGATATGCCAGCGGCCCTACACTTAAGATGGCTGCAAGCATGGGAATACCCACACTTATCCAGGAGCAGAACTCATACGCGGGTGTTACAAACAAGATTCTCTCAAAAAGTGCCGAGATGATTTGCGTGGCCTATGACGGAATGGAGAGGTTCTTCCCAAAGGAGAAGATAATACTCACAGGCAATCCGGTACGCAAGAACCTGCTCGATATGCGCGGCAGCCGCAAGGAGGCGATGAAGGCAATGGGGCTTGACGAGAACAGGAAGTGCGTGCTCATTGTGGGCGGTAGCCTTGGCGCGCGCAGCATAAACGAGGGTATCATTGAAAACATAGAAAAGATAAGAGCCAACAGCGACATCCAGTTCATATGGCAGACAGGCAAGCTCTACTTCGAGGAGATGAAGAAGAGAGCCGGGGAGCTTGGAAAACCGGATAACCTGACCATCACCGACTTTGTATCGGACATGGCAAGTGCACTCAGCGCAGCAGACATTGTGGTGTCACGTGCCGGTGCCGGCTCAATATCGGAGTTTGCCCTGCTTAGCAAGGCTGTAATACTGGTACCATCGCCCAACGTTTCCGAAGACCACCAGACAAAGAACGCAATGGCACTGGTGGACAAGGATGCCGCAATTTATGTTGCCGATGCAAATGTAAAGGAGGAACTCATTGACAAGGCTGTGGGAACAGTAAAGGACAGAATGAAGATAGCGTTGCTCGAAACCAATATCCGGAAGATGGGCAAGCCCGATGCTGCAAGCGAAATTGCCGACGAGGTGCTGAAACTTGCCGATGCCTACATTGAGAAGAAGAGAAGACGTTAAAAGAGATTTTTAAAGAGATGGAACTGAAAGATATAAAATCGGTATATTTCCTTGGTGCCGGCGGCATTGGCATGAGCGCCCTGGTCAGATATTTCCTCAACGAGGGCAAGTTCGTGGGCGGATATGACCGGACCCCAAGTGAACTCACAGGCAAGCTCATAGAGGAGGGTGCCGTGCTGCATTTTGAGGAGAACACCGACCTTGTACCGGCAGAGTGCAAGGAGCCTGAATCGACACTCGTCGTGTACACCCCGGCAATACCTGCCGACCACCGCGAGTGGAGCCTGTTCAAGGAGGGTGGATTTACAATAAAGAAGAGAGCCGAGGTGCTTGGCATAATAACAAAAGGAAAGCGTGGAGTGTGTGCTGCCGGAACACATGGCAAGACCACAACATCCACAATGACAGCCCACCTGTTGCACAGCTCGGAGGTTGATTGCGCGGCATTCCTTGGCGGCATATCAAAGAACTACCGCAGCAACCTCATCACAACCGACAAGAGCGACTTTGTGGTGATTGAGGCCGACGAGTATGACCGCTCGTTCCTTCACTTGCAGCCATATGTGGCAACAATAACATCGGCCGACCCCGACCACCTCGATATCTACGGCAACAAGGAGAACTACCTTGAGGCATTCGCACAGTTCACCGAGAGGATACGCGAAGACGGCTATCTTATCCTGCACGAGGGACTGGAGGTCTCGCCACGCACAAAACCGGGAGTGAAGACATTCATCTATGGCCGCGAGCAGGGCGATTTCCATGCCGAGAACATACGCATTGGCGGCGGCAGGATTCTGTTCGACTACGTATCGCCATGGCAAAGGATAGATGACATCGAGTTGGGCGTGCCAATGAGCATAAACATCGAGAACGGAATTGCCTCAATGGCCATGGCCGAGATTTGCGGTGCCACAGCACAGGAAATTAAGGAGGGCATGAAGAGTTTTGCCGGAGCCGAGCGCCGTTTCGACTTCCACATCAAGGAGGAGGACCTTGTGCTCATAAGCGACTATGCCCACCACCCCGACGAGGTACGTGCCTGCGCAAGGTCCATCAAGGAGCTCTACGGCGACAAGAAGGTGACAGTGCTGTTCCAACCTCATCTTTTCAGCCGCACAGCCGACTTCTACAAAGAGTTTGCCGAGAGCCTATCGATGTTCGACAAGGTGATACTCGTCGACATCTACCCGGCAAGGGAAAAACCAATACCCGGTGTTACGAGCAAGCTCATATATGACCACCTTGCTCCCGGCGTGGAGAAGAGCATGTGCAGCCGCGCCGATGTCCTTGCAACTGTCGAGAAAGAGAAGAACGACATTGAGATTCTGGTTTCGCTGGGTGCCGGGGACATTGAGAATGAAATTGCAGGAATGAAAGAGATTTTGAAGAACAGATAATGCTGAAGAAGATTCTGACATACATGGCCGCAGTGGCAACTGCATGCTATCTGCTGTTTGCATTTGTTATCGTTCCAATGCAGAAGGAGAACGACAACTGCAAGGGAATTGCCATAAACATAAGCAATAACAGACTGGGCACAATCAACAATGAGAGCATCGAGGAGATGCTCACAGAGGAGGGATTGCACCCGCAAGGCATAGTGATTGACAGTGTAAGTTGCAGCAGTATCGAAAACTACATGAACTCCTTTTCCATTATCAAGGAGTGCCAGGTATACAAGACAAACGGCAAGATGGTTGCCATTGACATTGTATGCCGCGAGCCGGTGCTGAAAGTCATTGACAAGAGCGGAGCCACATACTATGTGGACATTGAGGGAGAGAAAATCGACGGCATCAGCAAACCGTTGAGGCTACCGGTTGCGTCGGGCGAGATTGACGACACCATGATTGAGAAAGAGCTCTTGAGTGTGGTATCGGCAATTGAAAAGGACCCGTTCTGGCTTGCACAGATTCAACAGATATATTTCAATGACAAGAAAGAGGCCATCATCACTCCACGCGTGGGCGACCACATAATAGAGCTTGGCAGCGTAAAGGAGATTGATAAAAAGCTGCAGAACCTGAAAGCGTTCTACATCAACGGGTTGGGAACCGTGGGATGGAACAAATACAGTAAACTGAACATTAAAATTAGCGACAAAGTCATTTGCACAAAAAAATAAACAGATATGGGAAATACCTATTACATAGCAGCCATTGAACTTAGCTCCTCAAAGATATCGGGAGCTGTAGGAATTGAAACCACGGAGGGGATGAGAATACTTGCAACTGCAAGCACACCCGTCGAGGGGTTCATTTCAAAAGGAATTGTACGCAATGTCGACAAGACCAGTGAAGCCATAACAGGTATTGTCAACATGCTCGAGAACGACCTGAGCAAAGCAGCACAGGAGGATATAGTAATAAAGAAGGCGTATATCTCCTTTGCCGGACTCAGCATGCACAGCATAAGGTCAAAGGTGACACGCAGCTTTGGCAACTATATAAAGATAACCCAGGATATTATCGACGGCATGGGAGACGAGAACCGGGAGACATTCCAGGTTCCAAACGGTTACAAAAGACTACAGGTTGAAACCCAGGAGTACAAACTAGACGGGAATATCGACTTCAACCCCATAGGCGCACCCACACAGCACATTGAGTGCAACTACCTGAACATTGTGATGAAGGAGCAGTTCTATGCACAACTGCGCGAAGCTTTCGCGCAGGCAGGTATAGAGATTGAAGAGAGCCTGTGCGCCGCAAACTTTGATGCCGACATCCTGCTCTCCAAGGACCTTCGCCGCAACGGATGTGCTTTGGTGAACATCGGTGCAGAGACAACCACCATCGCCATTTACGGCAATGACAAGCCCAAGATGCTCACCGTGTTGCCACTTGGCAGCAACAACATCACACGCGACCTCACAGCCGAGCGCATCTCAATGGACAAGGCCGACGTAATAAAGTTTGCAAGAGGCTATAACTCAACGGGAACTGACAACGACGGAATCGACAACGAGACAGTCAACAATGTCATCTACGCCCGTGTAGGAGAGATTCTCAAGAACATACGCTACCAGGTAGAGCAGTCGGGCGAACGTGTACACCACATTGTATTCACCGGTGGCGGCTCAAAACTAAAGAACCTTGCGTTGCTATTGGAAGAGTTCCTGCCAGGTTTCAGTACCGAAATAAAGCCCGAGCCACAGTTCACCCTCGTTAGCGAGAGCGGAGTGAATACAAGTGTAATCACCACGGCGCTCTACGGTCTTCTGCAACAAGGCAAGGTAAACTGTTGCGAAGCAGTAATGCCTGCGGCACAGGAGAACGGTGTGATATTCTCTCAAGACGAAATGGAGGGCAAGGATGAACCGGTTGTTGAAATTCCTGTTGAAGACGAAAAAAAGGAAGAGGAGGAAATAGCAAAGACGGAGCAGCCGGAGAAGAAGGAAGAAGACAAGCCCAAACCGGAGAAGAAAGATAAGGGCAAGAAGAAAAATAGTTGGAAAGACAGCATTGGCAACCTGTTCCAGGACATTGTAAGAAACATAACCAGCGACCCCGAAGAGGAGCAGTACAGAGAAGAAGAAAAAGAAGATAACGACAGATAAATGATACATGAGTATGGATATTAAGGAACCGACAAGACAGAACTTACCGTTTGCCATACCTACAGATGCACCAAGGATAATAAAGGTTATTGGTGTTGGCGGCGGTGGCAGCAACGCAGTACACAACATGTACCGCAAGGGTATACACAATGTATCATTCGCGGTATGTAACACCGACCTGCAGGCTATGCAGAACTCACCAATCCCAAAGAAGGTGCAGCTTGGCCTTGAGGTAACAGAGGGCCTTGGAGCAGGAAATGACCCTGCCGTGGCACGCAAGGCGGCCGAGGAGAGCCGCGAGGAGATTGAGAGGCTTTTTGACGACGGCACAAAGATGGCATTCATCACCGCCGGCATGGGTGGAGGTACCGGAACCGGTGCAGCCCCTGTGGTTGCGGAGATAGCCCGCAGCAAGGGCATACTGACTGTGGGTATAGTGACTATCCCGTTCAAGTTCGAGATGACCGGAAAAATCAAGCAGGCCCTGCGCGGTGTAATTGAGATTTCGAAACATGTCGACGCTCTGCTTGTAATCAACAACCAGCGACTTATTGACATCTACCCCAAGATGGAGGTATCCGAGGGATTCAAGATTGTCGACGATGTACTCACTACCGCAACAAAGAGTATTGCCGAGATTATCACTGCACGCGGTGTCATAAACCTCGACTTCCGCGATGTGAAGAAGATTCTGAAGAACGGTGGTGTCGCAATAATGAGCTACGGCATTGAGAGTGGCGAGATGCGTGTGTCACGCGCGTTCCACAAGGCATTGCACTCACCCCTGCTCAACGACAACGACATCTACAAGTCCAAGAAGATTCTTTTCAACATATACGAGAACCCCAACACCCCCATCCGTGTTGAAGAGATGGCCGAGGTTGAGGATTTCATGTCAAAATTCACCGATGAGAACATTGAGCTCATCTGGGGATACAGCAAGGACAACAGCCTCGAAGATGGCCAAGTGAAGGTTACCGTACTTGCCACAGGCTTTGGAATGAAGAATATCCCGGGAATTGAACCCGAAGTGAAAGCCATCATTGAGAAGGAACGCGAGGCAACACGCGCCGAAAAGGAGAAGGAGAAAGAGGAAGAGGAGAAGCTCAACCAGATGGTCAACGCACTCTATAAGCCCGACTACAAGATGTATATCTTTAAAGGCGATGAGATGTACAACGAGGAGTTCCTTGCAGCACTCGACAACTCACCCACCTACCGCCGCACGGCTCAGGAACTGGAGAGGATGATGGAGATATTCGGCGGCGAGCCCGACTATTGCAACAAGGAGAGCGAGAACGATGAGCCCACGGGCAGCACAGCCGATACTGTTGCAACAACCGAGGAAGAGGAAGAGGACGATGATGAAAATGTTGGAGAGACAGTCTTCGACAAGGAGTTCAACTAAACCAATTAAATGTAAATATAAGCACTATGGAACTGTTTGACATTATAAGCAACGACATCAAGGAGGCCATGAAGGCAAAGGACAAAGTTGCCCTTGACACACTCCGCAACATCAAGAAAGTGCTTCTGGAGGCAAAGACCGCACCGGGAGCCGGCGACACTGTCAGCGACGAGACCGCAATAAAGATTATACAGAAGCTTGTGAAACAGGGCAAGGAGTCGGCCGAACTCTACCAGAGCCAGAACCGCCCCGAACTAGCACAGGAGGAGCTTGCACAGGTTGAGGTAATGACAAAGTACCTGCCTAAACAGATGAGCGAAGAGGAGGTTGCAGCCGTGCTCAAGGAGGTTATCGCACAGGTTGGCGCTACCGGACCACAGGACATGGGCAAGGTCATGGGCATTGCCACCAAGCAGCTTGCAGGCAAGGCCGAGGGCAAGACTATTTCAACAATCGTAAAGCAGCTGCTTGCCAACTAATCGAAAAGTTCACGCAAAACGGCTGCCGACTTAAGTTCAGGAAATTCAGGAATGTGCAGACGATAATATTGGGAAAGGGTTGCGAGGTATTCCCCTCGCAACTTTCTGTTTAACACGAGGGTGTGCATCGAGTCATAGCCGGTACGCAACAAATCCACGAACGGCACAGCATCATCGGGCAACAGGAAATTGGGGTGCAGCGGATGCTCACGCACCGTACTGCCCTGAGCCAAATCGAAATAACAGCCGGGGGCAAACTCCTCTACGTTAGGATATATGCCAAGGAAACGGAGCAACTGCACCATGAAGACGAGATGAAAATCGGCATAGCCGTGCTCAAGGTTGTCGAAAAGCGTAAAAGAGCGGTCGAGGAATGTGTAGAGCGACTCGTCCCTGCCGCTCTCGCGCAAAGAGAAGGTGAGCAGTTCGGCAAGAAACAGAGCAATAGAGGACTTTACCACATCGTTCTGCATTGACGAATACATTGCAAAAGGCTGTGCCTCGCCAATACGCGAGAGATTGCGCCCGCTCTTCACTGTTGCCGTGAATGAGAGCATGGACAATGGTTGGAACAGCACGCTACGCACCTTGCTTCGCTTGCTGTGCGACACAGGTACAAGGAATGACATACGCCCCTGCTGTGCTGTGTATATATCAGCAATCAACAGACTGTCATTATACTTAAGTGTGCGCAGAACAATGCCCTCAAATTTCTCAACCATAGGAGTCAAACGATAAAATTACAAGGCAAAACTATAAAAAAATCCTCAAATTATTTGTCAATTCAAAAAAAGGTTTTACCTTTGCACTCGCTTTTGGCTACACAAAGTGTCAAAAGCCATCCTCAAAAGGGATTTCATCAAAAGGATGGCCCATTCGTCTATCGGCTAGGACGCAAGATTTTCATTCTTGAAAGAGGGGTTCGATTCCCCTATGGGCTACAATTAAAACTAAAAAACATTATTGAAGAGATGGCAAATCACAAATCATCACTTAAGAGAATCAGACAGACAGAGAAGAGAAATCTTTTGAACCGTTATTTGGGTAAGAATATGCGTTCAGCAGTTCGTGGCTTGCGCGCAATCAACGACAAGAACGAGGCTTTGGCAAAGTTCCCACAGGTACAGAAGATGCTTGACAGAATGGCTAAGCGTGGTCTCATCCACAGAAACAAGGCAGCAAACCTCAAGTCAGGTCTTTGCGCCAGAATTGCAAAATTAGCCTAATTTTGTAACAAATATATTTACCTGTAAAAGGGTCGGATTTTCATCCGGCCCTTTCGTCTATACACCTACCCCAAGTGTCAAAATATAAAAACGGAGACACTCAGCCATACACCACCGCAGACGGTAAAAAAGAGGGGTCAGCGGATATTCCCGGTTGGTAGATAGCCAAAATCAAGAATAAAAAGCTTATCTTTGCCTTATGAAATCAGATCAGCTACTTCGTGCCATTCTTCCGGATGTGCTTATAGACAACTTTGATGTTGTAGATTACCAA